>JBGOTX010000394.1:0-2853 GCA_041476705.1 Candidatus Zixiibacteriota bacterium | reverse complement strand
TGTTGTTTGTCGCCGCGGAGACGGGACTGCTCGACGGTCCCCGCGTGCTGGCCAATATGGCGCTCGACAAGTGGTTCCCGACTCGCTTTGCCATCCTGAGCGACCGATTCGTCGCACAAAATGGCATCATCTTTATGGGTTTGTCGGCGCTGATTCTCCTGATCGTGTCGCACGGTTCCGTGACTTTCCTTGTCGTCCTCTATGCCATCAATGTATTCATTACCTTCGTTCTGTCTCAGCTCGGCATGGTCCGGCACTGGTGGCAGGTTCGCAAAGTCACCCGCGACTGGAAGAGAAGATTGACCATCAACGGCATTGGACTCACGCTTTGCACACTCATTCTTGTTTCAGTCGTGCTGGTCAAGTTCGAGGAAGGCGCGTGGCTGACGTTTGTCATCACCGGCGCGCTCGTGCTGGTCGCGATATTGATTCGGCGGCACTACCGCCAGACCTCGACCTTGCTCCGCCGTCTGGACACACTGGTCGAAGTCGTCAAGGCCTCCGGAAAAGTGCACACGGCGGACGGCCCGGACACCGATGTTCCCGACACCCCACAGCCGAAGTTCGATCCGCGCGGCAAGACGGCCGTGATGACCATTTCGGGATTTAACGGCACCGGGCTTCACACCCTGTTGAACATCCGGCGCGTCTTCGGCGATACTTTCCGCAATTTCGTGTTCATTCACGTCGGGGTGGTCGATGCGGGCAATTTCAAGGGATCGGCCGAGCTCAAGAATCTTGAGGCCCACGCCGAACGCGAAACGAAAATGTACATCGAGTATATGCGTCGTGAAGGATTCTACGCGGTGGCGATGCGCGCGATTGGAACCGACGTGATCGATGGCGTCATGGAACTGGCGCCGGCAATTTTCCAGAAATACCCCAACGCCGTATTCTTTGGCGGGCAGATCGTATTCCCCGAAGAAACTTTACTTACTCGCTTTCTGCATAACTATATCGTGTTTGCGATCCAGCGGCGGTTTTATCACCGTGGTTTGCCATTTATCATTATGCCGATCCGGGTGTGACCCGTGAGTCGGCCAACACTGAGCCGGCAATACTGATAGCAAAGAAAAGGCCTGAAGAAACTCAGGCCTTTTTGTTTGGCTTGGCGCTGGTGCCCCTCAAAAGAGACGCAAGGAATACGAATTCACCGTTGACAAAAGGGAGAGAATCAAATAGAGTGAGAGTAACCCATCATAAATGATGGGCCACCAAGGCGGGGAAATTGGAAATCGGTACGGATTATCTGGACGGAAACGGCGTTGGCTGGTCGAGGCGGCAGACCGCTAAATATGATTGGCGCGCGGTTGTTCGCGCGATTTTGGTGACCGCCGCAACGCTGTTGTTTACTGGGCGAGACGCCTTTTCACAGACATGGCTAAGAACACTCCTTCGCGTCGCGTGCCACAATCAGGGGAACTTGCAAGTTACGGTCACCAATAGCGGTGCCTTTGGCGTGGATAACATCGGCGTCGATCCATTTACGGGTGTACGCGTCAGCGGACTTACTTTTCCTCGCAACAACGTTGTCAAATGGGGTGCGGTGAATATCATGCTTGGCGGCATTCTGGGGAATGATACATTGGTTAACGAATACGTGTTGATACCGGATCAACCCCCCGACAACGAATTCAAGTACCAAACGATTATCTCAGACAATCCCCTGTACTCACCGGAGGCGAAATCCGAATTCGACATTGTGTGCAGCTATAACGACAGCGTCACCGACCCCGCTGTGATTGGTCACACCGAGAATCGGCCTCTGTATGTGCGATTCAATCAGCGGTCGATGGCCTGGTCGGCACCCAACCTCGACGATTTCATTCTCGTCGACTGCGAAATTCGCACTTTTCAGGCTAAGACACTAAAGAACTGCTACGTGGGTATCGAATTATGGCCCTTCATCAGAAACGACATGCCCAACGCTCCCGGCCAGACGTCGGTGGTCGGCTCGCTCAGCTCGTTTGCGCCAGTCGCCACGTGTGAAGTTCCCGACAAGATTCCGGTATATTACTGGATGGATGGCACCGGCAGACCGGACCAGCAACAGTGGACGGCCAGCTCACCGCTGGGGGCAATCGGCCTGGTCCCTTTGGGACTCTCCGCCGATTCTCCCAAAATCAGCTTCAACTGGTTTGTTGGCACTCTGGAGGGGGGGCCCGCTTACTATTACCGCGCGCCGCTGAAACGAGCAGACCTCGGAAGGTTTCATGCGGATGCCTCCGGGTTCCCGGCGGCAGACCGCGATTTTTATTTTCTTCTCAGCAACGGGTATCAGCCGTATGACCAATTACAGTTGGCGATTGATCATTCCGCTGATGGCTGGCTCCCTCCTCCACCGGACGCCGAAATTACGGCCGCCGGCAGACATGGTTTTGCATTCGTGGGCATCGGCCCGTTTGACCTTCGCCCCAACCAGACCGTGCGCTTTACCTACGCCATTGTGGGCGGCGATAACGTGCATGTTAATCCGAACGATTTTGCAAATCGGTGGAATCCATACCAACCCGATGTGTACTACAATTCGCTCGACTTTACCGAGCTAATGACCAACGCCCGCTGGGCCAAGTGGGTGTACGATAATCCGGGAGTCGACACCGACGGCGACGGATATTTCGGCAAGTTTCACGTCTGTGACGGCGACACGCAGTGGTACGAAGGGGATGGGGTGCCGGATTTTCGCGCCGATGCCCCACCGCCCGCCCCCAAGCTCAAAGTCATTCCCTCAACCGGTTCGCTGGCGATACGCTGGAACGGGTATTACTCGGAGAACGCCATTGATCCATTTACCAAGATCAAAGATTTCGAGGGGTATCGGGTCTATGCCGGTTTGGATGACCGCGAGAGCAG
>JBGOTX010000393.1:0-2861 GCA_041476705.1 Candidatus Zixiibacteriota bacterium | reverse complement strand
GCCTATGCCATCAAGGGAGTCGAGAACCGTCAGGGGTACGATTGCATAGCGATTTCGTATGTCGGCAAGTTGATTATTCCGTTCGACGCCATGCCTGAAGATTCACTTCGCCGTCGCGGCGTTGACCGGATAGCCGACGAAGGAGTCATGTATCATGCGATCAAGGAAGGGTTCACGGTCAGTCAGCAGGAAAAGTGGACCATGGACAGTGACCGAACGAAGCTCCGGGCGGGGAAAGAGGTCCCCTATACTGTTCATATCGAGTATGAAGTCAGTTACGACTTGAAAAGTGTCAAGAAGCCCTGAGACGGGCTGAGGATGTGAATTTGCCGTACCGATGTGCCGCCGGTCCCCCCGGCGGCGTTTTTGTTGCTCAACAGGGCTGTGTACATAGATTACGGGCATGAATCGAAAGCGCGCGATAATCATCATTCTCGACGCCTGCGGCGTGGGAGAGCTTCCCGATGCCGCCTCGTATGGCGACACCGGCTCAGCTACTCTTCCCCATGTGGCGCAAGCGGCGAACGGACTCCACATGCCCCATTCCCAGCGGCTGGGGCTTGGGAATATCGTACCGATTCAGGGTGTTCCGCCCGCCGAACGACCTACCGCATCATTCGGTCGGATGGCTGAAAGATCTCCGGGGAAAGACTCGACCACCGGTCACTGGGAGATTGCCGGAATCGTGCTCGACGAGCAGTTCCCCCTGTTCCCGCAGGGATTTCCGACGGAGTTGGTGAGTCGGTTCGAAGCCGAGGCCGGGATCAAGACGATCGGGAATATCGCCGCGAGCGGAACCGAGATTATCGAGCGATTGGGGAAGCAACACGTGGAAACCGGGGCGCTCATTTTGTATACCTCGGCCGACTCGGTCCTTCAACTGGCCGCCCACGAATCGCTCTATCCAATCGAACGACAGTACGACATCTGCAAAATCGCCAGGAAGTTGTGCGCCGGACCATACAACGTGGGACGGGTGATTGCGCGCCCGTTTGTCGGTAAACCGGGAGCGTTCGTGCGAACTCCCCGCCGCAAAGATTTTTCCCGCATGCCGCCAAGCGACACCCTCCTCGACCGATTGGTCGCCCAGGGTGATAAAGTGCTCTCGATTGGCAAAATCTACGACTTATTCGCCGGCCGTGGAATCAGTACAGCTATCAAGACCATCAACAATACTGAGGTTATGGAAGCCGTGATGAGCGCAGTTTTAACAGACTCCGAGCACGCGCTGGCGTTTGCTAATCTGGTCGATTTCGATCAACTCTGGGGCCACCGCAACGATGAAATCAACTTTGCCCGGTCGCTCGAAGAGTACGATCGGCATCTGGGACAACTTCTCCCACTATTGTGCGAGGATGATCTTTTGCTTATCACGGCCGATCACGGGTGCGACCCGACAATCAAGAGTTCGACCGATCATTCCCGCGAATACGTTCCCCTTCTGGCGTACTCCCCCGGTATGCGCGGGGGTGTCGATCTGGGAATACGGACGACTTTTGCCGATATCGCCGCCACGCTGGCTGAGATGTTCCGGCTCGACGGCAATTTCCCCGGAAAGTCCTTCTACTCCGATCTCGCCTGACGTATGTCCGACTATCCAATTCTTCATGATCTCGCCCGGAGATTCGACCACACGCTCTTGCGACCAGAGGCCGGCGAAGCTGATATCCGCCGTTTGTGCGACGAAGCCCGCCGGTATTCCTTCTTCGGCGTCTGCATTAACCCACTCTGGGTGAGATTAGCGGTCGAATGTCTTGATAGCACCGATATCAAAGTGGTCTCCGTCTCCGGCTTTCCTTTGGGCGGCTCCCGCACCGATATCAAAGTGGCCGAGGCCTGCTCGGCGGTCGAAGACGGCGCTCTGGAAATCGACATGGTCGCGCCGATTGGACTGATGCGCGACGACCGGTTCGCGGATGTGGAGGCCGATATCCGTAAGGTAAGGCGAAATCTCCCGAATCCGGTTACACTTAAAGTAATACTTGAAGTCGGCCTGCTTACCCACCGCCAGATCAGAAACGGGGTCGAAGCGGTCATCAATGCCGGGGCGCAGTTTGTAAAGACGGGCACCGGATTTTTCGGTCCGTGCACGACTGAGCAAGTTGTTCAGCTAGTTGACCTTTCGGCGGGGCGAACCCAAGTCAAGGCCGCAGGTGGCATCAAGACCTTGGGCCAGTGCCGTGCTCTGCTGGAAGCCGGGGCTAGCCGGATTGGCAGTTCCGGCTCGGTGGCGATCATAAAGGAGCGAACCGGTCTCGTCTAAGATCATGGTTTGCTCCTACCCCGATTCCTGTAGGGGTGCTATATTGTAGCTGATATGGAAAAAGAGACCCGCCCCTCGGGAAAGCCGTTTATCGGGGTACACTTCAAGTGCTGTAAGGTGTACGCCCGGGTGTACCTGAACGCCACCGGCACTGCTTTTGTCGGCTGGTGTCCGCGGTGCGCGGCCAAAACGACTGTTACCGTCTCCCCCACCGGATCGCGGAGCAAATTTTTTGCCGCTGAGTAGCAAATAGCGCATGTCCATTCTCAAGTCAAAGATCGTAGTCGTGCCGATGGGCGAAGTTGATTTCATGCTGGTCAACAAGCTGGCCGGGAATATCGGCCCGGTGTTCAACCGCTCGGTCGACATTCTCAAGGGTATGAAGATGCCCCAGGAGGCGTATAACGTCGTCCGCAATCAGTTTTACGCGCAGGTCATTCTCTCCAAAATCGAACGCACCAAGGCCAACTCGCGCGAGAAAGTGATTGCCATCTGCGAAGAGGACCTGTATCTCCCGGACGAGACATATATCATGGGTTGTTGCGATCTGTTGTCCGGCACGGCGATTGTCTCGCTGTATTACATGCGGCAGGAGTTT
>JBGOTX010000392.1:0-2873 GCA_041476705.1 Candidatus Zixiibacteriota bacterium | reverse complement strand
CACCGAAGCCACCGGGTTCTTTTGGACGATCATCATGACCGCGCCAAAGACCGCAATGACGGCGGAGACAAAAAATATGATCAGGTCGCCGGTCATACGTTAATTGGTCGGAACTCCATAAACCCGTCGTACCCGCCGGATAATCCGCTTGAACGGGCTTTCCTTGCGCGGATGTTTCACCAGCATTTGCTCCTTCGTCCAGATAAACGAGTTGCGCGTATCGGCGGAAAATTCGTACTCCTGCCCGAGGAAGATCGCTTCTTCCGGGCACGCTTCCTCGCAGAATCCGCAAAAGATACAGCGCAGGAGATTGATTTCATACACTTTGGCTTTTCGCTCGCCGTTGGCGGTTTCTTCCGGCTCCATGAAGATGGCATCAGCCGGACAGGCGGCGGCGCACAGTCCACAGCAGACGCACCGCTCGGTGCCGTCGTCGTACCGCTCCAGATAATGCCTGCCCCGATACCGCGGGGCCATTGCCCGTTTCTGCTTGGGATACTGAACCGTGACCGCTCTCTTAAACACGTACTTGAGCGTCACCCCGAACCCCTGGGGCATGCGGACAAAAACGTTTCGTATGGCCGTCAGTAACTTCATCATGGTTGCACCACTATAGTCATTCTTGCCTCACGGTTTCCACAGCACAAAGAAGGCCGTCACCATCGTATTCAAAAGCGCCAGCGGGAACAGTACTTTCCATCCGAAATTCATCAACTGGTCATAGCGAAGTCGCGGGAAGGTGGCTCTCAGCCAGATATAGAAAAACATCACGGCAAATACTTTAATAAAGAACCAGACAAATGGCGGCAGGAACGGCCCCTGCCAGCCGCCCAGAAAGAGCGTGGTGCCGACACAGGCCACCGCCAGCATATTGGCGTACTCACCAATGAAAAACATCGAGAACCGCATTGAAGAATACTCGGTGTGGTACCCCCCGACCAGTTCGGATTCCGCCTCGGGCAGGTCAAATGGGGCGCGGTTGGTCTCGGCAATGGCGCAGGTAAAATAGAGCAAGAATCCGAGCGGCTGCCGCCAGATAAACCAGTGCGTGATCGAATCCTGCTGGGACACCAGATCCCGCATCGACAAAGTGTTGGCGATCAGAATTACGCCGACAATGGTCAGGCCATAGCTGAGCTCGTATGAAATCATCTGAGCCGAAGATCGGATTCCACCCAACAACGAGTATTTCGACCCGGACGACCACCCCGCCAGACAGATGCCGTACACGCCCAGCGAAGTAACGGCAAAGACATAAAGCACGGCGATATTCAGGTCGGACAGAACACCGGTAACCGGGTGTCCGAATAATGAAAAATCGCTGGTGAATGGCACAACGGCAAAGGCCAACATCGAGGGGACAAAGGCGAGAATCGGCGCCAGCGCATAGGTGATCTTTTCCACTCCGGCCGGGACAATATCTTCTTTGAAAATAAGTTTCAGACCATCGGCGATCGGCGTTAGGAGGCCCCACGGGCCCGCGGTATTGGGACCGACCCGGTTTTGCATGAAGGCCAGAACCCGACGCTCCAGCAAGGTCGAGTAGGCGCAACCGGTCAGCACCGCCACCGCCACGATGACGACCTTGATCGTCGAGATGATAATCACTTCAAGCATAGGTCAGTCACTCACCCGCGATACTCTTACCCAGTCCACCCGCTGTTTTCGCGACACCAGCGCATTGACGGGCGTGGCCGCAAAATTCCGCGGGATCACAACGACATCGTTGTCAATATGCTCCGACACCCGCACCGGCACAATGATTTTACCGGCTTTGGATTCCACCCGAACCGAGTCGCCGGCCTGCACGTGCAGTCGCGCCGCCAGATCGGGGGATATATCAGCATATGCTTCACCGCAGAAATTCACCAGCGACGGCGCTTTTTCGGTCAAATACCCGCAATGATGCGGATCATCGCCGATCATGAGCGCGATCGGATGCGCCTCGTCCTTTTCATCGGGTTTGGCTTTGACCTCCACAAACGAATTCGGCCAGGCGCGGCGGGGATCGATTTTCAAAATTCTTTCAATTTCAGTCCGGCCTTGTCCGGCGGAAGCAAACAGCGGACTGTGGCACCGTTCCGCCAATGATTCGAGTATGGCATATCCGGGACGCGATTCATACATCGGTTTGATCGCCGCCGTCGTGGTTTGGATACATCCCTCAAGATTCGTATAATCGCCCGCGTACTCCGCCCAGCTCGACAGAGGCAGGACCACATCGGCCAGTTGCGTGGTTTCAGTTTCGATCAGGTCGCACGCCACGAGGAAATCGAGTTTTCCAAGACCTTCGCGCGCAAATTCCCGGTCGGCGGTCATCATGATCGGATTCACGCCAATTAGAATCATGGCGTCGAGTTCTTCCTTCTTTGCGGCGGCCAGCATAGCATCGGCGGTCAGGGGCGGAGTTTCAGGATACTGTCCCCAGATCGACTTGAGGGTCGAAGCGAATCCGGTTCCGGGATCGGGAGTGAGCCCCAGTCGGGCCGCGCCGGCCGAATTGCTGTATCGCGCCAGAATGGCGATCTGCCCCTTCTTGTCGATTCCGAACAGCCGGTTCAGATTGCACAGCGCCGCGCCGATCGCCTCTCGCTCACGCGAACGAGTGACTAGCTCCCCGGCTATGAACGTGATCTTCTTCCCTTCCGCCAGCGCCCGCGCTACCGTCTGAATCTCCACCGGATCAGCGCCGCACGCGGCGGCGGCCTCGGAGGATTTCTGGAATCCGATCTTTCGCTTAAGGTCATCGGCATCGGGCGGATTAACCAACCCTGACTCAATCGCGGCGAGACAGATCGCCCCGATAAGCACCTCATCGGTCCCCACCTTGTAGATCAATTCCAGCGATGCGGTATCCGATCCTTTCGTCGAGT
>JBGOTX010000391.1:0-2891 GCA_041476705.1 Candidatus Zixiibacteriota bacterium | reverse complement strand
CGGACTGCTGAGAAAAATCGCCGAGGAGATTCGGGATAAGGGGACGTTTACTCACATGACAACCGACGCATTCTCTGTTGACGAGATACGCCGGATGTTCACGGACTAGAAATCGGGATGCCGTAGGTCGAAATTTCGCGCGGCCTCGACATCTTCTCTATGAGAATGCTACATCTTATCGATTGTGCTTGTGAGCTTTGGTGACTCGTATATTTCGCCTGACAATCAATGCAAACGCCGCGAGAAACGAAAGCGCTAATCCAAAGAACGCACTTAGTGCCCAGAACTTCACTCTACTGGATTGTGCTTGGGAATCAGGCAGATACCCCAGGGCCGCCATCACGCCACCGTACAGAAATAAGAGGCCAATTAGTAATGCCAGCAATGCCAAGAGCCATCGCCATACGATTTCTGCTCCCCACATTCCCGATCGGACGAAATTCCTCGTCATGAGCCAAAGAAACCCAACGAACAGCGCGGTGGTAACAGCGAGCCAGAATTCGGCCCAGTTGACGGTTGTCTCCCATCCCGGAGGGTGGAAGGAACCCGCCGCCCAGAACATGAAAGCGACACCGTTAAGGAGATACAAACTCGCAGAAAGCAGGAGTGCGGAAAAGCACCATCTCCAAAACATCGGAATATTCATGGATTCATTCCCTCAGATGGAATGTCGGCACTTATCGGCAATAGTGCAGTGGCGGTAGGTCGAATCCCCTGCGGTTTCGACGTCTTGAGACAGATATCCCTTTCCATTGGCCGACCGCATGGTCTGCCGTTGCGCTCGCATGTCACGTCGGCCATCGACCATATTCAATGCTGATGAGCGCCCTCTTCCGCGCCGTGATGTCCGCCTTTCTCAGCGGCCAACGCATGGACACTCTCCACAAAATGAATGTACTCCACGTAGGCCCGGACATACGCCCGTCCGGCCTCGACCGTCTCATCTTTATGCTTCTGCAACTCCTGAACCTCGTCATAGAGCCGTTTCGACTTGTCGGTGATTGCTTCGGTGATTTCCAGAACCACCGGCTGGATGTCGCCAGATTCGATCGACCGGTCGGCCATTGCGATGCCCGGCTCAACGGCCGAAGCCGGCTTTAATCCGGTAAACGGTTCACCCTCGCCGGCCCGATGAATCCGCACCAGGGTTTCGAAGAAGTATGTGTCGGCGATCTCGCGGGCCTCGCCGGACGCAGACCGTGCCGCCAGTGTCTTTTGAAACGCCTCTCTGATTACCGGCTCATCCTCCGCCCGAACCCATTTGAGCACGGAAGTTACATCTTTCGTGGAGAGCGCTTTCTGCGCATCGGCCACGACCGGTCCGGCCATGGTGTCACAATGCGCCCACACCGGGTCGGCGCTGGTCATCCACAGTGCGGTCAATGTCAGCAAGAACAGAGCGGACAGGGTAGCAAGCACCACACTCCGTCCTTTTCGAATAATTGTGTCATAGATCATCACAACCTCCTTGGTTTTTCGCCCATGTTGCTTTGTACGGCATGGGTTATGGTGGACTGATATATCCAAACACGCGTCGTTGTCAAGTCCTTTACCAAAAAGAATCAACGGGCCCGGATGACATGGGCGGCAGACGCCTCCGACCGCCCTATTCCACTCCGGCGCTCGCGAATCATTTCACTGTTGACAACCAAGTCCGCGATCAGTATTCTGGCAGTAATAGGCCAATTATTACGGAGTGGGAGCCATGTCGTTGAAGCGGAGTCTCGTATCAGTCCTCGCATTCGTCGCGGGTATTTTGTGCTGGGCGGGGGCGTCTTTCGCGGCCGATCTTTCGGCGCCCACCTATCTATTCACCTCCGGTTCGGCCCGATTGCTGGGCATGGGCGATGCGTCAGTCGCGGTGGTCGACCCGACCGGGTACAATACCAATCCGGGGACTCTGGCGCTGGCGTTTGAGGACCGAATCTTCATTGTCAGTTTTAAGCCCCGGTATGTGGATGGATTTTATAGTTCCTTTGCGTCTTATTTCTTGGCGGTTAGTGGTCAGCCGTTGATTCGAAGAACCAGCAGATGGCAATTTGCGCTGTCGCTAGTGAATCAGTTCACTGCCGGACAATCATGGTATTACTCGGTCGGCCGACGCGACACCAATCAGTTCTTAGGTGGTTACACGTATTTGTTGGCCGACAGACGGAGAGAGTCGATTCGCGCAATTACTGTCGGCGTCACGCGTATGGGAAATCTTCAATTTGGTTTAGGAGCGACTGCACGCAATGTTCAGTTGGATGGCAGTCGAATCCAGTATCCTCATCCTTCGGAGGGCCCAATTGATGGATGGAATTTTGACTTGGGTGCTATTGCGCGCTTGAGTCTGAAAGTGGTCGAGTCGCCTAGTGAATCGAGAGGAAACTCTGTGACTATAGTTCCCGCTATAGGACTAAGTTGTGCGAACTTGCTTCGGACGCAGGTCAGAGGGATCAACTTCATTACGTATCCTCCGCTTACACAAAGTGGCGTCGAACCAATAGAGCCTGACCGACTCGCTTACGTAATCTCATCCCGCATGTTGCGATATGGCGCATCAGTTTCGATATCGGTCAGCGGTTCCAAAGTTGAGCTCATTGGATTTACCGGAGCTTTTGAATACCAGATCGGGTCTCAAGTTCATAACGGATCTAAGATCGGCACTGAATTTAGTTTGTGGGAAACTGCGGGACTTCGCTTCGGCACCGGAGTTCTTGGAGTTTACGAAGGCGTACATAGTCGGGGAGTTTCGTTGTCGACGGCCGGATTGCAGAAGTTGCTCTTTCGCGAGACAGTCAATTCCGACGGTGCCCTCAAAAGTAAGCGGCTTCTTCGCCACCTGAATCTTTGTTTTTCGTACGCCACTATTTCGACTGCATCCAGTAACGACCTTCCTGAGGACTACT
>JBGOTX010000390.1:0-2895 GCA_041476705.1 Candidatus Zixiibacteriota bacterium | reverse complement strand
GGGCGGATCGTGCCGCCGCGTAAAGCCCATATCTCGGTGATTGACAACTCATTTTTGTACGCCGAGGGGTTGTTCGAGACTCTGCTGGCGGTCGATGACCGCCTGATTTTCGCCACCCGCCATTTCAAGCGTCTCAAAAATGGCGCTCGGATAATCGGCCTGCGCCTCCCCGTTTCCGAAACAACCCTTCGCAAGTGGATGGTCGCCGCCGCAAAACGCCACCCGGCCAAGTACAAGAAGATTCGGCTTACGATTACGAGCGGCGATTCGGCCCGTTGGACAGGCAAACCAGGCAAACCTCGTACGGTCATCAGTGCATCGACTCACGACATTCCCCAAGTGCCATTCAAACTGATGATTTCCGATTTTCTGGTCGATCAGGATTCGATTTTCCGGCGGATCAAGACTGTTTCTTACGCCATCCAGGCCGCCGCCATCCGCAAAGCACTCGCGACGGGATATGACGATGCCCTCTTGGTAAACGAAGCCCGCCACGTGGCCGAGGTAACTTCGGCGAACGTCTTCTGGGTAAAGCGGAATGTCATCTATACTCCACCGCTGTCGGCCGGATGCCTTGAAGGCGTCACTCGCCGCGCAGTCTTTGAAGTGGCGAAGCGACTGAAATTGAAGATCGCCGAACAGAATGCCTCTCTGAAGACTTTGCTCTCCGCCGACGAAGTCTTCATCTCAAGCTCACTGAAACTCGTGGTCGGTGTCGGACTGATCGGCCATGGCCGCAACCGCACGAAATTCCGTCCCGGCCCAGTCACTCAATACTTGCATGGCTACTTCCGCCGCATGGTGGAGGAGGGTGATGCTCTAACGCGGTGAAATAGGCCGAAGGCCTCCCTCGACATCCAGGCAGAGTTTTAGATTGACGGAACGGTGTAGTTTCCGGTATCATCGCGACAGTAACGCAAGACGCGGAGTAGCAAGTATGATCAGCGGAAAAATGCGGTTGGTTGCGACGGTAGTCGCGCTTGTCACGATATGCGGATCGCCGACTCTGGCACAACCGGACGCGGAGAAGTCTCAGACGAATACCGGCGACTCTCATACACTGTTTGAAAATCCTCCCCGATGGCTTATCGACATTCCGACCGCCGGAACGCTCCAGCGCGGATATTTCGATATGGGGGTGCGCATCTATCCCAACGGCGGCGGGCTGGGGTTCACCAATATCGGCCTGTCGAATCGCTTTACGGTCGGGCTGGCGTTCGGCGGCGAGGGGGTTATCTCCAACGCTTCGCCCAACTGGAACCCGAGGATCGGCTTCTCGCTCAAGTTCAGACTGATAGACGAATCGATGTACATCCCGGCCATCTCGGTTGGATACTGAGACCAGGGCGACGGCCGGTACGACAAACAATACAAGCGGTACGCGTACAAGTCGCGAGGGTTTTATGCGGTGGCGAGCCGGGGATTCAACGCCTATCGGTGGGCCGCCAGTTGGCACGGCGGCGTCAACATCTCAAGCGAGAACAGTGTGGATCGCGACAAGAGTGTGAACTTCTTCGCGGGGATGGATGCCACCTTTGATTACAATCTGGCGCTTCTGCTCGAATACGATCTCGCGCTGAACGACAACAGCGGCAAACAGCTTGAAAATATCGGCCCAATTTCCGGCAAGGGACGCGGATACCTGAACTTCTCGATCAAATGGCTTTTCACGCGGAATCTGGAGCTTGAGTTCATTCTCAAAGATATGCTGACCAATCGCCGCGAGTCGAGCACGTTCACGCGCGAGGTTCGGATGACCTATATCGAGAACTTCTAATTGTGATCTGATTACAGCTTGAACTGACGCCACCGGGTGAGCACCGTTCCGGCGAATTCTCCGACCATCTCGATGACTGCCTGACGATATTTCTTCGCCTGATCGGCGTTGAAATTCGGGTACCCCTCCCCCTCTTTGTACAGAAGGATAGTTCCCGGAACCGGATAGATGTCGGCACCGGGACGAAAGTACCAGGCCTGGTCATCGGAATAACTGGCGGCATCGACCAGCGACGGATCGACTGCCTGAACGTAGGCGGTCTCGTCGGTACCGGCATGGCCGCCGACGTGTCCAAAGAACTCTTTGGTCATCTCGCCGCACAAATCCCACCAGTGGATAACCGCCACGTTGCACCGGCGCTCCTGATGAAAATCCATGGCCACGTTTTTGAGCGTTGCATTGTTGCCGCCGTGACCGTTCATGATGAAGATATTGTGGAAGCCGTCATCGGTGAGACTTGAGAGAATATCGTGAACATACATCGCCAGGGTCTCCGGTCGAACGGTCGACCCGCCGTTGTACCGATAGAGCGATCGCGTGACGCCATAGTTGACGGTTGGCGCGATCAAGGCATTGAGCCGGTCGGCGATACCCAGGGATATATCTTCGGGAATGACACAGTCCGTGCCGACACAGGCCACGCCGTGAGCTTCGATAGTACCCACCGGCAGAATGACCGTGTCGATTTGCGAAGGAACGAGTGATTGAACCTGTTGCCAGGTGAGACGAAAGATTTGCCGTTCCATCTACGGCTCCAGCTTGGCGATCAGACGTTCCATTACCGCTTCGGTATCGCGGGCCGTGTCTTCGTCCCCCTCAAACCGATACTGGTTGATATCGCGCACCATGATTTCGAGGTCATCGGCGTTTTCGATCACGTACCATATCTCCAACTCCGACCAGCTCAGCTTCTTCTGGCTGAAGGCGCGGGCGACATCGGAATAGATGTGCGGTGATTTCCAGTCGAATTCCGAGAGATTGATCTGGTGAGATTCAGACATGCCAATGACATAGTACCGTCCTTCGGGGGTGGGCCCGAAGACGGCGTCGGATTCCCGGAGCATCCGGAGGGCGGTGGACATCATGACCGAGGTTATGGTGGGCGTCCGACTTCCGAT
>JBGOTX010000389.1:0-2914 GCA_041476705.1 Candidatus Zixiibacteriota bacterium | reverse complement strand
GACCAACCCAGAGAAACGGCGCGGCAACCCAACCGTAGATCGGTTTGATCCGGTGGAGTTTGTTGAACAGCATCAAGACGAAGGTGTAGTAGAACCCGAGAATCACCACGGTGGCGAACATGCCCGGCGGGGTGACCATCCAGAGCCAGTAGAGCGAGAAGAATGTGAAGCAGAATCCGAAAAAGTAGGCGGCGTTGAACGCCTCGCGCCCTTTGAGTCGCGCGACAATCAAAAGCGGCCGGGCCAGAGTAAACCAAGCCAAAAAACCGGCAAAGGTGGGATAGAACGCAAATGACAAAAGAAACGCCCAGATCAATAGTTCGAGCCGCCGCTTGCGAAGGTCCACACTGGGCGGCAGAATAAATCGGGTAATCTTACGAAGAATAGTCAACCTGTGCTCACCTCTTGCCGATGAGCGATTCGCCGGTCATGTCTTTGGGTTTGGGCATCCCCATAATGTCCAGCACGGTCGGGGCGACATCGGCCAGAATCCCGCCGTCGCGAAGTTTGATCTCTTTGCCGTGCGATAATTCAAGTTGCGAGGTCGGATCGTACAAAATGAACGGCACCAGATTGGTCGTGTGGGCAGTCCACGGGCCGCCGGTGTCGGGATCGATCATCTTCTCGGCGTTCCCATGATCGGCGGTGATCAACGCGATCCCATTTCCCGCCTTGACCGCCTCAAGCAAACGGCCCAGTCCGCGGTCGACCGCCTCACATGCTTTTTTTGCGGCCTCGAACACGCCCGTATGACCGACCATATCCGGGTTGGCATAGTTGAGCAGGACAAAATCGTACTGACCACTGGCGATGCGGCGAACGGCGTTATCGGTCAGTTCCACCGATGACATTTCGGGCTGTAAGTCGTAGGTCGCCACCTTGGGCGAAGCAATCATATCCCGATCTTCGCCCGCGAACGGCTTTTCGTTTCCCCCGTTGAAGAAATACGTAACATGGGCGTACTTTTCGGTCTCGGATGTGCGCAGTTGCTTCTTCCCGGCCTTCGCGAGCAATTCGGGCAAAATATTATGGATCCGCACCGGATGAAAAGCCACTTTGGCCCTGTAAAACGCCTGATCGAAATTGGTCATCGTCACCAACTCGACATCGGGGGCCTCGGGGTGCGGATACCCTTTGATTTCGTTTCCGGCGATCATATATGACAACTGGCGGGCGCGGTCGGCCCGGAAATTGAACATGATCGCGGCATCATCGGTCTTGAGCCGCCCTTTATCGAGTGATCCGAGCACCATGACCGCCGGCTTGATGAATTCATCGGTGACGCCGTTTTTGTACGAGGTATGAATAGCGGTCATCGGATCATTGAAATACTCGCACTGGCCGTACACGATCGCGCGGTATGCCTTGTTGGTGCGGTCCCAGCGACGGTCCCGATCCATGCCGTAATACCGTCCCATGACGGTCGACACCTGCCCCAATCCGACCGCCTCGAATTTGTCGATGACCTGCTTTACATACTTGACGCCGGAATTGGGCGGCGTATCGCGACCATCGGTGAACGCATGCAGATACAGATGCTCCACATGCCTTTGTTTGGCCATATCGATCAACGCGAACAGATGCTTCATGGATGAATGCACGCCGCCATCGGAAACCAGACCGAACAGATGCAACGCCGTGCCGTGCGAGGCCACCCGATCCATGGCCGCACCGAGCACTTCATTGTCAAAAAAGGAGCCCTCGTCGATGGCTCGATCAATCCGCGTGATATCCTGATAGACTATCCGCCCGGCGCCTAAGTTGAGATGCCCGACCTCGGAGTTCCCCATCTGCCCGACCGGAAGCCCAACCGACGGCCCGGAGCCGTCGATTTTGGTCCACGGACAGGTGGCAAGCAAACTATCATAGATTGGTTTGTGCGCCGCCGCGACCGCATTGTCAGCAGTCGGCTCGCGAAGTCCCCAGCCATCGAGTATGCACAACAGTACTGTCATGAACCAATCATCTTCACTTTTTCGGTTCCACGCTCGATCATGCCGATCCGGTACCCTGTCTCGCCCATGATGCCGAGCGAATCAATTATGCGGTCGGCCTCGCTTGCCGGGACCACTAAGATATAGCCAATCCCCATATTAAACGCTGAATACATATCATCGGGATCGAGATTTCCCGCCTGACCGAGCCAATGAAAGATCGGCAGAACCGGCCAGGTGTTGCGGGTCACCACCGCGCTGAGGCCATCGGGAATGATTCGATTCAGGTTTCCCGGAATCCCGCCGCCGGTAATATGCGCCATGCCGTGAATGTTGTACTTGTCGAGAAGCTTGAACACGATCGACGCATAACAGCGGTGCACGCGCATGAGCGCTTCGGCGATACCGCACTGCAGTTCTTCCACCCAGGAGTCGGCTTTCAATCCGGCCGCGTCAAAGGCGACCCGTCTGGCCAAGCTGTACCCGTTGGTATGCAGACCGTTCGAGGCCAGTCCGATACAGACATCCCTTTCTGCAATCGCCGCGCCGTTCACAATCTTGTCCTGATCGACCACGCCGATCACAAACCCGGCCAGATCGTATTCACCGGCCGTATAAAAGTCGGGCATCTCGGCGGTTTCGCCCCCCAGCAGGGCGATGCCAGCATTGCGGCATCCGCGCGACAACCCCGACACCACCTCGCCGATCACTTCCGGTTTCAATTTTCCGGTGGCGATGTAGTCGAGGAAAAAGAGCGGTCGGGCGGCGTGCACGAGGATGTCGTTGATACAGTGATTGACCAAATCTTCGCCGACCGTGTCATGCTTGCCGGTCATAAAGGCCAGTTTGAGCTTGGTCCCGACGCCGTCGCACGATGACACCAGCACCGGATTGGATATGGCGCCGAAATCGGGCTTGAAAAACCCGCCAAAAGAGCCGATTTCCGAGAGTACGCTTGAGTTGAAAGTAGAGCGCGCCAG
>JBGOTX010000388.1:0-2915 GCA_041476705.1 Candidatus Zixiibacteriota bacterium | reverse complement strand
TAATCGGTATGGCTCCGGTATAGTATTTCGGCCCACCAAGCGTATTTTGCCAGATCCACCTGCCCATGCCAGAAATCGGTTGCTGGATGTTGGCGGACGATCACGGATTCCGACTGAATTGTCAGCCGACTCCCACACCGGCGTTTTCCACCCTTCGGTGATTTGACGGATCCGGATCGCCGGTGTAGATTGGACACCCATAAGATCACGCCGGCGAGTAAGGAGAAAGATGACTTCACTGAAAGACAAGGTAGTACTGATTACCGGGGCATCGTCGGGAATCGGCGAGGCCACTGCTGTCAAATTCGCAGAGGGCGGAGCGCGGCTGATCTTGACGGCGCGGCGGTCGGAACGGCTCGACAAGTTGGCGCCAAAGCTGGGGGTTCCCTGTCTGGTCCGGAAACTCGATGTCCGCAGCCGTACCGATGTGGAACGGATGGTGGCTGGTTTGCCGTCGGATTGGCAGGCGATCGATATCCTTGTCAACAACGCCGGACTGGCGCGGGGGCTTTCCAAGATTCACGAAGGGGATCATGTCGCCTGGGAAGAGATGATCGACACCAATGTCAAAGGTCTCCTATGGGTCAGCCGGGCGGTCATTCCGGGGATGGTCAAACGCAACCGGGGGCATATCATTAATATAGGTTCTATTGCCGGGCACGAACTCTACCCCGCCGGGAATGTCTACTGCGCATCGAAGTTTGCGGTCAACGCCCTGACCAAAGGGATGCTGATTGATCTGGTGGACACGCCGATCCGGGTCACGACTATCGATCCTGGGCTGGTGCAGACCGAGTTTTCGGAGGTGCGATTCTCCGGCGATCAGGAGAAGGCCTCGAAAGTGTACCAGGGGTTCCAGCCGCTCAAAGGGGAGGATATCGCCGAGGCGATTGTCTGGGCCGCCAGCCGACCGGCGCACGTGCAGATCGCTGAGATAATTATCCTTCCGACCGCGCAAGCCGCCGCGATGGTGGTGCATAAGAAGGTTTGAAGTCCATCTATCGTGGCGTCATGCCTCCCGGCTTGACCCACCCCGCCTCCGCTGTCACCCCGGACTTGATCCGGAGTCCAAGATTGTGGCGAACAAAGAGCAAGACTGGATTCCGGCCGTCGCCGGAATGACATATAACGGGCATGGTTCATCAGTAAGGGGCGCGATGTCGGAAAGAGGAGCGAGTTGGTAGTGGTTTTTGAGTGACGCCACCCATCAGTTTTCCCTTGCAAAAGCGACAATTATCCCCTTTATTCCATAATAGGTTCTCCACGACTTACCTCCGGCGTATTGACTACCCGGAGAACTTGGACGGAGAGCGGCCGCAAGCGCCCCGCACATCTCTCTGTCGATTTCATATTGAACGGTCATATCAGATAGCACAGATATACTTATCCCTTGTGTGGAGGAATCTCACATGTTTAATCGCTCATGTGTTTGCTCAACGCTGGCGCTGGGGCTCTTGTTTGCAGTTGCGAACACCGTGGCTGCGCCGAACCTGATTTCGGTTCAGGGGAGAATCACCGATCCATCCGGCAATCCGGTCGCCGATGGATCATATCTCGTTCAATTGCGCTTGTACGGGGTTCCATCGGGCGGCGTCGCGCTTTGGGACAACGGATACCGCACCGTTCCGCTGGCCAAGGGTCTGTTCACCTATCAACTGGGCGACAGCACGGCTCTGCCGGTTTCGGTCTTCACCAGCAATCCACAGCTCTGGCTGGGAATCAAGGTGGGAACTGATCCGGAAATCTCGCCCCGTACGCAATTGGTGTCGGTGCCGTATTCGAAGAGCGCTGATTACGCCGGCACGGCGAACTCTGCGTCTACCGCAAACTCGGCTTTAACCGCCAGTAGTGCAAGTTATGCCAGTCTGGCTGGAAACGCCAGTTCTGTCGACTGGAGCGGCATTACTTCTAAACCCGCTGGTTTTGCCGACGGAGTGGATGACAATACAACTTACAGCGCCAGCGCGCCAGTCGGCCTGACGGGGACCACGTTTAATCTTATTTCCGGTTCGATCACGGATGGTCACATCGGTCTCTCGGCGAATATCCAACCGAGCAAGATCGCCGGAACGGCGGCCACTCTTTCAGGCACACAGACGTTTACCGGAGGCAACTACTTCAACAATCTTCTTAAAGTCGGAGATTCAGCTATCTATGCTTACCCCAGCTCAGTTTCGATTGGCAGTGCCAGTGCTTGGACAGACCGGCTTTTACAAGTTAGCAGAACCTATAATACCGCTTCAACGCGGTACGGGGTGGTGGTTGACGTGGGGAACAATGGCACAGGGCCCACTTGCGGCGCCGATATCATTGCCCGATCTGGTTCCTATAATCGCAGTGGAGTCGCTGGTACCGGACGCTCTATAACAGCCAACTTGACTACTGGCGAAAGCTACGGTGTTGTGGGATATGGCCTGTACGGAGCAAACGTTTACGGCGTCTACGGTTCCGCCTATGGATCGGGGGCCGGGAGCGGGAATGCCTATGGCGTATATGGTTATGCCACTAATGCGCTATACTATTGGGCTGGGTATTTTAATGGCTGGGTAAATGTGACCGGAATGCTCAGCAAAGGAGGCGGGTCATTCAGAATAGACCATCCGCTCGACCCGGAGAACAAGCTTCTTCAACACAGCTTTGTCGAATCGCCGGATATGATGAACATCTACAACGGAATTGTGACCTTGGAGGGGAACGGCGAAGCCACGATCACTCTTCCCAGCTACTTCGAAGCCCTGAATAAGGATTTCCGCTATCAATTGACCGCTATTGGCGGGCCGGGCCCAAATCTGTTCATCGCACAAAAAGTCTCGGGTAATACCTTCAAAATCGCCGGAGGTACTACTGGGATGGAAGTTTCCTGGCAAGTAACCGGGATCCGCAAGGATGCGTTCGCCAATGCCAATCGCATTCAG
>JBGOTX010000387.1:0-2915 GCA_041476705.1 Candidatus Zixiibacteriota bacterium | reverse complement strand
GACATCATTGCGGCTTTCCGCGAAAAAAGTGAGTTGCCGGTGGCCGCGTATAACGTGTCGGGTGAATACACGGCGGTCAAATTATTAGCGAAGGCCGGTCTGGTCGATGAGGGCCAACTGGTGGTGGAGAATCTGACCGCAATAACCAGAGCCGGCGCGGATATCATTTTCACCTATCATCTCCGGGACATTTTGAAAAATGGATGGCTTCATGATTAAGCTTGATCGATCCGAAACGATTACGAAACTGGCCCGCCAGATTATTCCGGGCGGGGTTAATTCGCCGGTCCGCGCGTTCAAGGCGGTCGGGGGAACGCCGCGGGTGATCGAGCGCGGCGAGGGGCCGTATTTGTTCGATGTCGACGGCAACCGGTATCTCGATTTTTGCTGTTCCTGGGGTCCGCTCATACTGGGGCACGCCGATCCCGACGTCGTAGCAGCCGTGCAGGCGCAGGTCGCCAAAGGGATGACGTTTGGCGCCTCGACCGAACTCGAATACCAGCTGGCCGACCTGATTGTCGGCATGGTCGATCCGGTGGAGCAGATTCGATTCGTGTCGTCCGGAACCGAGGCGGTGATGTCGGCCATTCGACTGGCCCGGGGATTTACCGGCCGCGATTTGATTTTGAAATTCGAGGGTTGTTATCACGGTCACAGCGACTATCTGCTGGTCAAAGCCGGTTCAGGGTTGGCAACTTTCGGACAGCCATCATCGGCTGGAGTTCCGGCCAATACCACCCGGGATACGGCGGTCTTACCGCTTGATGACGAGGAGGCGCTGACCCGGTTTTTTGCAGAGAACGGCGACCGTCTCGCGGCCGTAATTATTGAAGGGATACCGGCCAACAACGGGCTCTTGATTCAGCGTCACGAATATATCCGTTTGATTCGCGCATTAACCGGAAAGCACGGCGCGCTGTTGATTTTCGATGAGGTGATCACCGGTTTTCGGATCGGCCTGGGTGGAGCCGCGGCCTATTATGGTATTCGCCCGGACCTGATGACATTCGGGAAAATTATCGGCGGTGGAATGCCCGTGGGCGCGTTTGGCGGTCGAACGGACATTATGCAATTACTCGCGCCGGTCGGCCCGGTTTACCAAGCGGGCACACTGTCAGGGAATCCGGCCGCCATGACCGCCGGACTGGTCACGCTGAAGAAACTGGCTTCAGGTAGAATTTTCACCAGTTTGGAAGAACGGAACCGGCGATTCGTACGGACGCTCACCAAGGAGTTGGATGGCTTACAGGTGACGGTTGTCGGAGTTGGGTCAATTTTCTGGCTGGTATTCCAGACCGACATGCCCAGAGCGGCGCATCAGATCAATCCCGATGGGATCGCTCATTTCAACCGGATGCATGAACGGGTGCTCAACGGCGGAGTGTATCTGCCGCCTTCGGGGTACGAAGTCTGTTTCATATCGACAGCCCATACCGACGCTCTGCTGGACGAGGCGGCCGGAGTTCTTGTGAGCGCTATGCGAACGGAGGCCCATTCATGGGCGTAAGCAGCAGTTCGTTTCTTCACGCCTGCTGGGGGCGCAATGCCGGTCGAATTCCCGTCTGGGTTATGCGGCAGGCGGGCCGATACCTCCCCGAATATCGACAATTGAGAGAACGGGTGTCGTTCACCCAATTGTGCAAATCCCCTGAATTGATTGCCGATGTGGTGGCCCAGCCGATCGACCGGTTTGATCTCGATGCCGCCATCCTGTTTTCGGATATTCTCATCCCGCTCGAACCGCTGGGGGTTGGTATTTCCTTTCCCGAAGGCGGTCCGGTGCTGTCATCCAAGATTGCCTCGCCTGCGGATATCGAACGGTTACAGACGTATGATATCGCCACGCATCTCCCTTTTGTCCTCGATGGCGTCAGGGCGATCAAAAAGCGTTTGCCCGATCTTCCGGTGATCGGTTTTGCCGGGTCACCATTTACGCTGGCCTGCTATCTCATCGAGGGAAAAGGGTCACGCGATTTTGACAAGGTCAAGCAGTTCATGCACCGTCACCCGGAAGCGGCCGAGCAGTTGATCAATGTGCTGGCCGATGTGATGGCCGCGTATCTGGCCGCACAGCTCGAAGCCGGGGTCGATGCGGTGCAGTTGTTCTGCAGTTGGGACGGCATTCTGTCGAAAGATGATTTCTACGACTGGTCGGTGCGTCCGGCCCGGCGCATCTTTGACGCGCTGAGGTCTTATCAGGCGCCGCGTATTCTTTTTGTAAATAACATTGCTCCCTATCTGGACATTGTCGGAGAAGTCGACTGCGAAGTGCTGAGCGTCGACTATCGAGTTGATCTGGGCGATGTCGCCCGGGCGCTTCCGCATCGGGCTTTGCAGGGGAATCTGGACCCCTCGGCCCTCTTCGAACCGGCTCCCCGCGTGATCGAACGCACGCTCCAGATTCTGGACACGCTGGAACGTCACGACAACCTGATTTTCAACCTCGGGCATGGTATTCAGCCGGAGACGCCGATAGAATCGGTCCACGCGCTGGTTGAGACTGTGCACGGTTATCGGAGGCAGTCATGAGTTTTTCCAAGTCCACCGTACAGGCCACTATTGAACTGCTCAGGAAATACGACCGTCCCGGGCCTCGCTACACCAGTTACCCGACCGTGCCGGTCTGGTCGCAGTCGCAGGGACCGGCTGAATACCGGGAAGCGCTGGAGAAGGCCTCCCACCATGTTGACCAGCCGATAGCCCTGTATTGCCACATCCCGTTTTGCCGTCAGCGATGTTTGTACTGCGGGTGCACGACGTTGATCACGTCGAAGTCCAGCGTGGTGAGTTCGTATGTCGATTTGTTGCATATTGAGATCGACCGGATAGCCGAGATGCTGGGGGAGCGCAAATCGGTCAATCAGCTTCATTTCGGCGGCGGCACCCCGTCATCGGCCGGGCCGGACGGATTGGCG
>JBGOTX010000386.1:0-2916 GCA_041476705.1 Candidatus Zixiibacteriota bacterium | reverse complement strand
TACCTGAACTACTTCGGCGACGATGCCCCGCCGGCCGCGATGGTATCGCCGGGGAACCTCGCTGACTGCGCCGTCGGTGCGTCCGACAAGCGGTACGCGGCCAATGGCGAGTTATACATGGTGGTTTCAAAAGACCTCGACGGTATCCTCTGGGATGCCGCTCGAAACCTCACTAACACCTTCACTCCGAAATGCGACTCGGCCGGTGGGCTTGGCGGGCTCTGCATGAATGACACTCGTTCATCGCTGTCGCGCTATGGCATGGCCGCCTCGTCCTACGACACCGGCGTGGCTCACATTCCGGTTACGCTGAAATGGCCAGTGGGAGACCTGATGGACAAAACCCCGCCGGCGGATCCGCCGGACACCGGGAACAACTTCATCATGTTGATGTATCTGGAAGACCATTTCCCGGCGCCGGCGTATCGCGGCATCATCGAGACCACGACCAAATACGGACGCCTGACTCTGAACCCTCTGAGGTTTATCCGATTGGCCTGCGTCGAGCCGGTCAGCGCCCCGCGCATATTCACCGATACGACTCGTATCGGATTTCCGGCGTTTACAAAGGCCGCCAATTCCAAGGTGGTCACCGTGACGGTGAGCAACGAAGGTAACACCACCCTCAACGTTTCTCAGATCGGGTACGTGAAGACGACCAACATTCCAAAAGACTGGTTGGGTCTGTCGACCTCGGCGTTGACGGTGCCAGCCGGCATTCCGAACACGGCCACCTTCACCGTTACGCTCAACAAAACCACCACAGACTTCACCAGCGGAACCATTAATGATCTGTCCGGTTACATCTTTCTCAAGTCGGACGCCAAATTCCCGCGCGACTCAATCAATATCGTGATCGACAAGTTCCTCGTGGCCGACACGGTGCTGGAAATGAAGTGGGATACGGTTTCCACGAACTGTGGCGTGCGCTTGATGGTAAGCAACAACGGCGATATGGGGGACGACGGGCTCAAGCAAGTCAACCTCGATTTCGTGAAGTATGGCGGCGAATGCGATACCGTCAACGCTGCTAATGCCAAGACTCCGACGGCGGAAATCTATCTGTACGATGGCGGCCCGGTGGTTGTCCGCGAAATCACGCCCGGCATCACCTACAGCTGGACCAACACCTTGTTCAATCCTAGGTTCTTGGCCAAGGAATCCTTCAAGCCTATTTTGGGCGGCGTCACCGGGCACTTTACCGGCACCGGACTCGACGGCTACCGTACGCCCACCTTTGTCAATCGTGACTCCACGATCGGCGTCAAGGCGGTTTACTACGCGCCGACCGGCGGCGGAGACTCCTGTAATTTCGTCATCGTTCAGCGCAAGTACTTCCCCTACAAGGGTACGGCGGTGAGTGCGGTGACGATTGGCGAGCAGATTGACTGGGACATTCCAAGCGATACCGGTCAGAACTCCAGCGCCATTCTTGGATCGCTTACCGTGTATCAGCGCGGTGTCGATACGATCAATGGCGTCGAATGCGGCGGCACCCAGACCGATTCGTCTCGTTATGGCGCGGCCCTGTTGCTGGGCAAGTATTCGCAGGCTGAATACGTTGCTAACGCGTGTGCAAACGACACGAAGCCGTATGGTATTTTCTCGGAGCGCCAGGATACGCTGTTCAAGTATGATAGTCTCGACGGACAGACCGACCAGAACCGCGCCGGTAAGTATTTCTGGGGACGCATGTCGGCCTCCGGCATGTCGGCGACCACGGCGAAAACCGACCTTCGTACGGTTTCCACGTATTATTACAACCGCAATTTCAGCGGCGGTACCGATACGGTGACCATCTACTCGGCGGTCGCGTCGGTGCATGCTGGCAAGGCTACGGGCGTGCATACCGCGCTCGACAGTTCGCTCTTGCGGGCTTTCAAGTGGTACAATAACCACCTGCGCCCCACTTGTACGCTTTCTATCGGAAGTTGCTGCGTGGCCACATCTAACGATGGCAGAACCGGCAACGTCGACAATGATCCGGACAAGCTTGTCGACATCTCCGACCTGATCGCGCTGGTCAACTACCTGTATGTCGCGCCGTTCACCGAGCCGACTTGCTTACTGTCGGCGAATATTGATGGTGATGTTGACAATCTTGTCGACATCTCCGACCTGATCGCGCTGGTCAACTACCTGTATGTCGCGCCCTTCCCCGCGACTTCACTTTGCAAGTGAGTTGAACTGACTCGGGAAGATTGATTCGTTCTCGAAAACAGATCGGCCGTCTCGGAAACGAGGCGGCCGATTTCGTTTGAGGGTCAAACGGGAGGTTTCAGTCACGGTCTCGGAGGAGCGCCCGTTCGAACGTCACGGCCCTCAGCGCCGCGTCTACATAGAAATACTCTTCGGCACGAAACGGGACATACAGCAACGAAGGCGGGGCTGAAAGCACCGTCGACGGCTCAAACATGGCCCGTTTGTTCTTTTCAAGGACCGCGCGATAAGACACGACATCGGCCAGCGCCAACGCCTCACCGGGCGCCAGATTTACTGCGCCCGTTCGTACCTCGGCGCTAAAATTCGACCCCACCGACAGCCGCGACACCGCCGCTGTCATCCGGCGCGAAAGTCGAAAGAGGGCCTCGGCATTGGCGATACGAAACGCCGGAATCATCGCCCCGATGGTACTCTGATCTTTCATGATCAGCCAGAATGGCACGAGTAAGTCTTCAGGTGAATGCTCCGCCAACGCGATCGCTGTACCCTGCACCGGTCCGAGCAGGGTACATTTGTCGCAGTTGCCGCACCGGTACACATACGACGCCCTGGCCGGCAAATCCTCGCCACACGTGGTGCACCGATGAAACTCCAGCCCGAGCCGGCCGAAACTGTTGGCTGCGTCAGAGGTAGCGCAAAACTTTTCGTCAACGAAATAGTTTGTGTGTCCGACGACCCGTCCGGACACCGCAT
>JBGOTX010000385.1:0-2917 GCA_041476705.1 Candidatus Zixiibacteriota bacterium | reverse complement strand
TGGTCTACTCGCTGTTGGCGTTCGAAGCGGACAATCTCTAAAGAGAAATTAGACCGGCAGGTGACACGCCTTCGGCGCAACACCTGCCGGAACTTATAATTGTCTTGGGTCTTATGCCGGCGGTTGATCCGGTGATGTCTGCGGAGGGGCCGGAGGTTCGTTGGGCGCCGGCGTTTGGAGTGGCTCGGCCAGCGCGCTACTTCTCAGGCGTTCGATCTCGCTGTTGAGACGCATCACCTCAGCGCGCGCGCGCATGGCAAAGTCCTTTTCAGACGAGGCATAGAGGATCGACCGAGACAGATTGATCACGGCCGGTTTGCGGAAATTATCGGTGGCCAGCACCGCGGATTCTTCGAGCGATCCCCCCTGCGCCCCGACACCGGGTACCAAAAGCGGCATGTCGCCGGCGACCTCACGAATCTCTTTCAATTGATCCGGGTGGGTGGCCCCCACGACCAAGCCGCAGTTCTGGTCCTTGTTCCAATAATTGGTTTTCTCGGCGACGATTCGATACAGCGGGACGCCGTCGACTTTGAGTTGCTGGAAATCTTTGGAACCGGGGTTTGACGTGAGACAGAGCACGAACGCCCCCTTATCCTTGTTTTCCAGGAACGGGCGCATCGAATCATACCCCATGTACGGATTAATCGTCACCCAGTCGGCGCGGAAGACATTGAACAGGCAGTCGGCGTAGAACTGCGCGGTGTTGCCGATATCTCCCCGTTTGCCGTCGAGAATAATCGGCACGTGCTCGGGGATCCGCTGAACGATCAATCGCAGAAGCGAGAAACCTTCGGGGCCGTGCGCCTCGAAAAAGGCCATGTTCGGTTTGTACGCGCAGACGATATCGGCCGTGGCATCGATGATGCGATGCGCGAATTCGAACATCCCTTTCACACTTCCGGCATATTCGTGGGGCATCTTCTTGGGATCGAGGTCCAGCCCGAGGCAGATCATCGATTTATTCGTTTGCTGGATTTTGACCAGCTCTTTTAGCACGCTCATCAGTATTTCCGTACCTTGCCAATTATATCGTTCATGGTTGCCAGCTTCTTCGTTTTCATGTACGTCTTGAGCCCTTCGACAATCTTAACCGGCGCGTCCGGCTCGACAAACAGCGCCGTGCCGACCTGCACGGCGGTCGCGCCGACCAGCAGGAACTCGACTACATCGCGATAATCCGAAATGCCGCCGATCCCGATAATCGGGAGCTTGCAGGCCGTGTATACTTTGTCCACCATGGCCAGCGCAATCGGTTTGATTGCCGGTCCGGTCAATCCGCCGCGATTATTGGTCAGGCGCGGTCGCCAGGTGTCGATATCAATCGATGTTCCCACCACTGAGTTGATGATGGAGAAGGCGTCGGCGCCGCCTTGATGGGCCGCGTTGGCGATTTGGGAGATGTCGGTCACGTTGGGGGCCAGCTTGGCGATAATCGGCCGAGGGAACACTTTGCGCACGGCGGCAATGCATTTTTCGGTCAGCGCCGGACTCTGGCCGAACTCAAGACCGCCCTCGTCGACATTGGGGCAACTGATGTTAATTTCTACCATGTCGACCCGCTCTATGTCCGCCAGTCGCGCGGAAACTTCAACATACTCGTCAATGGTCGCCCCGGCGACGTTCACTATTATCTTTGTCTTCTGCTTTTCCAGAAACGGAATCTTGTCGGTGATGAAGGCATCGATACCGACATTGGCCAGCCCGATCGCGTTAAGCATACCTGCGGCGGTCTCGGCTGTCCGCGGCAGGGGATGACCAAGGCGCGGCTTTTGGGTGATCGACTTGGTGACCAGCGCTCCCAGTTTCGACAGCGGGAAAATGCCGGCCAATTCTTCGCCGTAGTTGCAACACCCCGAGGCCGTCATAATCGGATTGGCGAACTCGACGCCGGCGATGGTGACGCGAAGGTCGGGGGTCACAACAGCACCTCACCGATCTCAAACACCGGACCGTCGCAACAAACCCGGGCATGGCCGCCGGCGCGCAAAGTGACCACGCACCCCAGGCAGATTCCGATTCCGCAGGGCATGGGGGATTCAAGCGACAACTGACCGGCCACGCCGTATTGCCGGCCAAGATCGTCGACCGCTTTGAGCATTGCTTCCGGTCCGCATCCGTACAGACGGAGCTGCTTCTTGCCGTGATGACTCTGAATGAATTTTTCGACCGAAGCGGTGACCAGCCCTTTGTCACCGAGCGAACCATCCTGCGTTGCCGGATGGAACCGCACGCCCAGTTTCTTGATCCGCGCCCGCTCGACCAAGTCGAGAGATGTTCGGCCGCCGTAGAAGAAATGAATGTGTCCGGGATCGAACCCATCCTCGATCATTTGCTGTGCCAGAAACATAAGCGGAGGGAAACCGACGCCACCAGCCACGAGTACCGGATGGTAGGCGCTTCGCGGGATGCTGAACCCAACGCCCAACGGTCCGAGCACGTTTACGCCGGCGCCCGGCTTGAACTGCGACAGCGTGGCGGTGCCGCGTCCAAACACCTTGAAGATTATTTCCAGTTCGTGCTTGCGCGGATTTACCGAGGCAACCGACATGGCCCGCCGCAAGTAGACGTCGGTTGAAGTCAGCCGTACATGCACGAAATTGCCGGGCCGGCAATCTTTGGCGCGGACATAGGGAGCGAAGGTGAAGGAATAGTAGCCGTGATGAAGGTCACGCGGGCGAACGAGCACGGTATCTTCACAGGTCGGTTTGATCATCGCAGGTGGGTCGGCTTCTGAATGAACATTTTGTAAACCATCCACTTATCCTGATACTCTACACGGATCTTCTGCATATTAAAAGTGCTTGTCGTGATCGCGCGTTTTGCCCGCCGGTCTATTTCCGCGTTACCCGAGGGGGTTTTTAGATCAGAATCTATAACTTTCCCGGTATAATCAAGTAGGACCTGAAAATATATG
>JBGOTX010000384.1:0-2921 GCA_041476705.1 Candidatus Zixiibacteriota bacterium | reverse complement strand
CCGTCAGGTGCTCGCCGGCGATACCCACCGTCTTACCGATATATTCCCGTCCCTGTTTAAAAATGCCGTATGCGCACTTCCCGATGTCTTCGGCCGCGATACTCGGCAGTTGTTTTTCGCCCATTGGTAAGGTAATGGCATACTTGCCGTTCTGATCCTTCTTGGGGCCCATCCCAAAGTGAATGAAATTATCCCAATAGAAAGAAGTCAGCAGAAACGTTGTCGGCACGCCTACTTGCGTGAAATACGCATCGGCCTCGCCTTTGGCGTCGAAGTGCGGCACTTTGTATTTCCCCTGTAGCGTGGGCATCCGATTGTCGTCGAGCGGCACAAATTTGCGGCTATCCTCGAGGGTTGACCAAACTACATGCTTGAGACCATTTTTCTTCGCCGCGTCGGCCATATTGCGCGCCTGAACAAGTTCCTTCTCCGGCGAAAAATGCTCCCAGAAATTGGTTACGCAGTACGCTCCATACGCTCCTTTGAATGCTCTCTCCAAGCTGGCCGGATCGTCGACATCAGCCGAAACAACTTCCGCGCCCAATTTCGCCAACTCTTTGGCCTTGTCGGAATTGACATTCCTCGTCAACGCCCGGACTGCAAAGGTGTGTTCGGGGGCACTCAAAATCGCCCGAACCAGTCCGCCGCCCTGTGCTCCAGTGGCGCCGACCACAGCAATAATCCTCTTGTCCGTCATAATCTTACTCCGTGCCTGTTTCAGGGACCCTTAGTATACTTGATTCGTTGTGCCTCCTTGAACAGAGGCACGGGCCGGATGGTTCCAACCGAGGAGCGACGCAACAGCGCCGTTGTCGGCTGGCGCAAAATTATTGGCTCCCGATCGGACTACTATCGGTCAATTTTGGCGTCAATTAGCTTAGAGATCAGTTTTGGAAATCGAGACCCAGCGGGGCGCCGCCGAGCCCGTTTTTTGCCGCAGAATGAGGTTCAACTGCCCCGTGTGATGCTGAACATGGCGCATGGTATACAGGTAGAGCTCGACAAAGGTGAGTCCGGGCCGAAGCGACACGGCTTCCCGACCGGCTTTTTCATCAGTGAGCGACCCAATCGCCTTTCTGGTCTTGACTCGACAATGCGCCAGATAAGTCAACAGCTCTTCTTTCGTGTACACCCGCGGCGGGAGAACTCCGTTGGGATCAAGTTCCTCCAGCCCGAAAGGCGGCGGCGGCGCAAAACCCTCCGCTGTCTCGGACATGTAGTAGTCCAGGAAGAACAGCGTGTGCGAGGCAAGGTACCAGAATTCGTGCCACCCCGGGCGGTCACCCCAGACATTCGCAGGGCAGGCCACGATGGCGTTTTCGAGCATGTCGATTGCGGCTCCGTATTGCCGCCAGATAATGGCTTTGAATGATTCAGTCATGCTCAACAGTATATCTGAATGATTTGGATGTAAATCACAATCTTCCGATAGCGCGCACTTAGCACAGCAAATGCAAATCGGGCCGATTCAGAAACTCAGTCACATACCGCCTAACTCCCTCTTCGATAGAGAGATACGCGCCGGTGTATCCCGACCGCCGCAATTTTATCAAGTCGGCCCGGGTGTGGTACTGGTAGTTAGCTCGGATGTTTGCTGGGATATCCACAAATTCGATCTTTGCCGGCTTTCCCATCGCCGCAAACAGCGCCCGTGCCAGATCAAGCCAGGTGCGGGCCTGGCCACTCCCGCAGTTGAAAAGCCCCGATACCTCGGGATGGTCGAAAAAGAAGAGCGTTTCGGCGACCGCGTCGGACACATAGACAAAGTCTCTCTCCTGCTCACCATCCCGGTAGTCCGGGCGATGTGACCGGAAGAGTCTGATTACCCCCTCCGACTTCACCTGAGCGTACGCTTTATTCACCAATGATCGCATCGCCTGCTTGTGATCCTCGCCGGGACCGTAGACGTTGAAATATTTGATCCCCGCTATTTTTGTTATCACGCCGCTGTCGATCGCCCACATGTCGAACATTTGTTTGGAGCGACCGTAGGCATTGAGCGGTTTGAGATTCGCAGTCGCTGATTCTTCGTCGACATACCCGTGGGCACCGTCGCCGTAGGTGGCGGCGCTGGATGCATAGACAAACCGCGCCCCCGTTGTGAGCGACCATTCACACAGGTCGACACTGTACTGGAAATTGTTATCGGTCAGGTACGATTCATCGGTTTCGAGGGTCGAACTGCACGCCCCCAGATGAAAAACGGCCGTTACCGACGGCGCTGTGCCAGCGCGGAGCATCGAGCGAAACTCGGTTTTGTCGTAATACGACTGATACCGGAGCCGATCGAGATTGCGTTGTTTGCCGGGGTGATTGAGGTGGTCGACGACAACGATGTCGGCGTGCCCGCGCTCGTTGAGGGCTTTCACCAGATTACTTCCGATAAACCCGGCCCCGCCGGTGACGATGAAAGAAAGTTTGGCGCTCATTGCGTCAATTTCCGGCAGAATTCTGGTAGTGTCAATAGGTGTGTAGCGGCAGTCGGGTGGACAACAGCGCCTCTGAGCAAGAACGCCCTACCCGTCCAAGCCGATCTTCTTGAGAAACACCGGCCAGCGTGGGTCGGTGTGAAGATTTTTGAGCCACACCGTAACTTTTGTCAACGGAATCCCAGAATCCCTTAGCACGACTGATCTCTCCAGCCACTCGAACGCCTTATCGCGCTCCCCACGAAACGCATAGACTAAGGCAAATTGGAATCCCCATTGTTCTCCGTTTGAAAGAAGATCTTCAAGCGCCCGATCCGAATCCTGCTTCCTGCCCAACGCGTGGTAGACCATGGCCAAACCACAATTCCGATATCCGGACAGGTGTTCTTTCTTCACGTCCTCCAATGCTTCTTCCATCCTCCCCTGCGAAAGAGCTATCCAACTCAGGTTTAGATGGCACGCGGTCATATCTGGACTCAATTCAAGCGCTTT
>JBGOTX010000383.1:0-2926 GCA_041476705.1 Candidatus Zixiibacteriota bacterium | reverse complement strand
GGTGCCGTACGATCCGCAAAAGCCGTTCATTACATCGGGCATCAGGATCGGCACGCCCGCCGTGACCACGCGCGGCATGGGGATGAAGGAAATGGATACAATCGCCGAGTTCATCGATCGCGGGATCAAGAACCGGACCGAGGACACGGCGCTGGCGCAGATTGCGGACGAGGTTGCCGCCCTATGTTCGCGGTTTCCGCTGTACGCAAGCCGGCTGAAGGAGGCGTGAGATGCTGGCGCAAGTGTCGATGTTCCCGACCGACCGACGGTCCGACTCGGTTTCGGCCGAAGTCGCAAAAGTGATTAACCTGATCGACCGCTCCGGGCTACCTTACAAGATGTCGGCCATGTCGACCGTGATTGAGGGAGACTGGGAGCCGATCATGGCGCTGTTGAACAAAGCCCGCCTCTTGCTTCGGCGGTCGCACAAACGGGTGTATATTAGTATCACGATCGATGACCGTCGCGGCGCGAAAAACCGGCTCGCCGGAAAGATTCAGTCGGTGGAGAAACGGCTGGGAAGGAAGGTGCGATCATGACGGAAGATATTCGTGTGGTGTTCGTCTCCATCCCCCGCGATGAGTCGCGGAAGATGGCTCGTCAGCTCGTTGAGAATCGCCTGGCGGCCTGTGTCAATATTGTCCCCAAGATCGATTCGTATTTCTGGTGGGACAATGCCGTGCAGACCGAAGAAGAGGCGCTGTTGATCATCAAGACCACCGCCGCGCGGTTCGCCGCGCTTCGCGATTTCGTGGCCGAGAATCATCCGTACGACCTGCCGGAAATTATCGCTTTGCCGCTGGCCGACGGTTTTTCCGACTATATTGCGTGGGTACTCGCCGAAACCAGCAAGGAACAATGAGTGGATATACCTCTGCCGGAAAGAATCGAAGCCCGCAAATGTCTGGCGTCATGCGTCAAACGGTTGTCGCTGTCGCTTGATCCCGACAATCCGCCGCCGGTGCCTGAACATCTGCTCCCGATGATGACCCGCGTGCGATACTTGGTCGATGCCGAGGATTCTCTGGGTATCGAGCATCTGATCAAGTTCGGCAATATTGAAGTCGGCGAGGGGGAGACCGATCGCGCCGTGATCTGCTACAAACGGGCGGCGGTGCGGGCCGAGGAAGGGGGCGAAGATCGCCTGGCGGGAATCGCGCTTCTCAATATGGGTATGGTGCTGGTGGGCAAACGGCAATTCAATCTCGCTTTGCGGATGCTTCAGCAGGCGGTTAGTTATTCGGCCAAGGCCGAAGACCTCGCCACGCGCGGACAGTCGCTCTTCAGCATGGGGGTCGTGTTCAAACAACTGGAACAGCCGATGATGGCGCGCCAGACGTTCGAGCAGGCGCTTGACGCCGCCGAGCGGGACGCCCGTCTCGATCTGGTGGCGCGGTGCCTTCAGAATCTCGCTTACTTCGAAGTCGCCGACAAGGAACTGGCCCGGGCGGTCGAGTATTTGCGCCGCGCTCTCGATGTCTACGCGCAGACCGGCAACACGATGGATCAGTTGCGGGCGTATTACAATATCGGACTAGTCTACGCCGACCAGAATGATTTCGCCTCCGCCATCCGTCATCTTGAGCGGGCGCGCGAAATAAGGAATCTTCGCGAGGTCGAATATGAAGGGGACCGGATCGAAGATGCGATCGAACTGGTCCGGCAAAGACAGCGCGACCTGGGACAGCTGTCATGAGATGTCCGTTTTGCGGCCATGAAGAAGACAAGGTGGTCGACAGCCGTCCCTCGCAGGATGGCCGGGCGATTCGCCGCCGTCGCGAGTGTCTCAAGTGCACCGAGCGGTTCACCACTTACGAATTTGTCGAGCAGGGCGCGCTAATTGTTTTGAAATCCGATGAGCGGCGCGAACCGTTCGACCGCAATAAGGTGTTGCACGGGATCAAACTCGCCTGCAACAAACGACCGGTGACCTCGGAGCAGATTGTCCGGATGGTCGACGAGATTGAGGCCTGGTGCCACGCCCAGCCGCGATCGGAAATTACCAGCAAAGAGATCGGCGAGCAGGTGATGTCGCGATTGCGCGAGGCGGATGAAGTTGCGTATGTCCGGTTTGCCTCGGTCTATCGCGATTTCAAGGATATGGACGAATTCTTTCACGAGCTGGAGAAACTCCGCCGCAATCGACGCCCGGCGACCGGTGCTGAGAAGGCGAAGGATTGAGGAGAGATTGCTGGGTCGCGCCGTGCCCTTCGACTCCGCTCAGGGCGACGTCGCGCTTCGGAATGTCGGGGTTGGTTTTTGATCTTTGGGAACCCACGGCAAGCTGTGGGGCACAAAGTCGAAGAATAAGAAAGACCCAGCATGAATGGCGGGACACGAAGGCACCGGGAATGATTTGATGGCGACAGACGACCAATCAGAAGATTCGGGCGGGCGGTTCTCCAATATGCCGTTTCTGGAGCATCTCGAAGAGCTCCGCAAACGGCTGATCCGCTGTTTTATCGCGCTCATCGTGACCGCATCGGCCTCGTTCTATTTTGCCGATCATATTGTCAAGTTCATCATGCAACCGCTCGGCGGCACCAAGCTGTATGTCACCGAGATCACCGGCTCATTCACGGCGTATTTCAAGGTGTCGCTCATAGCCGGCGTGATCATCGCCCTGCCGTATATGTTCTGGCAGTTGTGGACGTTCGTTTCGCCGGGACTGTACAAGAAAGAGAAACTGCTGATCCTGCCGATTGTCACTTCATCCACCGTTCTGTTTCTGCTCGGCGCGCTTTTCTGCTACTACGTCATGTTGCCGCTCACGCTCAATTTCCTGATTCATTTCAGCGGCGGACTGATTACCCCAATCATCACGGTGAGCAGTTATATCAGCTTTGTCGGGATGCTGATCCTCGGATTCGGGGCCGGATTTCAACTGCCGATCGTGATGTATGTGCTCGGGAAGATCGGGATTGTC
>JBGOTX010000382.1:0-2936 GCA_041476705.1 Candidatus Zixiibacteriota bacterium | reverse complement strand
CCGACTCCCTTTGTCGATCCCGATGTTTTTCTGCGGCATCTGTGCGACAAGGGGCTGATAGTCCGCTACGGCGAGATCACCAAAGAGATTACGCAACGTCTCGAATACGAGCTGGGCGTGATTCGGCAGATGGGGTACGCCGGGTACTTTTTGATTGTCAAAGATTTCTGCGATTATGCCCGCTCGCAGGGGATTCCGGTTGGTCCGGGGCGTGGTTCGGCGGCCGGGTCGCTCGTGTCATACGCGCTGAAAATTACTAATGTCGATCCGATCAAGTTTGGCCTGCTGTTCGAGCGCTTCTTGAATCCCGAACGAATTTCGATGCCTGATATCGATATCGATTTCGCCGATCGCGGCCGCGATAAGATTATCAAGTATGTGATCGACAAGTACGGCTCCGACAACGTGGCGCAGATTATCACCTTCGGCACTATGGCGGCGCGGGGAGTGATTCGCGATGTCGGCCGGGTGCTCGGCATGCCGTACGGCGAGGTGGATAGAATTGCCAAACTGATTCCCGGCTCCCCCGGAATGACGCTCGAAGCGGCGCTCAAGCAGGTCCCCGAACTGGCGGAACTCCGCAAGACCGATCAGCGGATCAATCGCCTTCTGACATTCGGCATCACGCTCGAAGGATTGGCCCGTCACTGCTCCACCCATGCGGCGGGGGTGGTAATAGCCCCTTCGGCGCTGACCAACTATGTTCCGCTCTTCAAGGGAAGCAACGACGAAATCACGACCCAATATGACATGACCATGGTCGAGGAAATCGGCCTGCTCAAGATGGATTTTCTCGGGCTGCGAACCCTCACCGTGCTCGACGACGCCCTTCGGATGATTCGTCAGAATCACGGCAAGGAGATCGATCTCGATACGCTCACGCTGGATGATCCGGAAGTCTTCAAGATTTTCGCGCGCGGCGACACGATCGGGGTGTTCCAGTTCGAATCGTCGGGGATGCGCGACTACATGCGTCGGCTTCAGCCGGAGAATTTTACCGACCTTACGGTGATGAACGCGCTGTACCGCCCGGGGCCGCTCGATTCGGGGATGATCGATGAGTATATCGAGCGCAAGCGGGGCGCCAAGAAACCGGTGTATCTGCATCCGGTACTTGAAAAGATTCTCGGCGACACCTACGGCGTGATCGTCTTTCAGGAGCAGGTGCTCAAGATCGCCAACGAACTGGCGGGATACTCGCTAGGCAAAGCCGATCTGTTGCGCAAAGCCATGGGGAAAAAAGATGCCGCCCTGATGGCCGACCAGAAGGAGGAATTCCAAAATGGCGCGAAGGCGAATAAAGTCGGAGCCGGGGTCGCATCCGAGGTATTCAACCAGATTGAGACCTTCGCCCGGTACGGATTCAACAAAGCACACGCCACATGTTACGCACTAATCGCCTATCAGACCGCCTGGCTGAAAAAATACTACCCGCATGAATTCATGGCGGCCTCGATGACCTCTGAAATGAGCGACAGCGACCGGATTTATATCCTTCTCGAAGAATCCCGGCGCATGGGGATTGCCGTGCTCGCTCCGGATGTCAACGAGTCGGCGATCGACTTTGCGGTTATCGACGGCAAAATCCGGTTTGGACTTTTGGCCGTGAAGAATGTCGGCGAGGGGCCGGCCGCCGCGATTGTGAAAGCGCGGGAAGCGACCGGCAAGTATGGCGATCTGTCCGAGCTGTGCTCGCGTCTGGAGCCACGGCTGTTGAATCGACGGACGCTTGAATCGCTCATTGCGGGCGGGGCCTGCGATTCGCTCACCGGCAACCGCGCGCAAAAATTCCAGGCGGTGGAAGGGATGCTCGAATTCGGGCACCGGGTATTCGACCAGCAAAGCATGGTCGATTTGTTTGCGGTCTCGGGCGGCGCTGTCGCGCGGGTGGCTCCTTCCCTGCCGGAGACAGCCGAGTGGCCGGCGACCGAGAAACTGGCCAAAGAAAAAGAGATGCTTGGTTTTTATATCTCAGGGCACCCCCTCGACCGGTATCGCAACGAACTGGCGGCTTTCACGACCGCGTCGGCCTCGGCCATTGTCTCCATGCCCGACGGCCGCGAAGTGACGGTGGCCGGGATACTGACGGCGATCAAGAAGAAGACCGACAAGAAGGGTAACCTGATGGCGTTCGCCACGATGGTGGACTTCACCGGCTCGGTGGAACTGATCATCTTCTCGGATTGTTATCAGAAGAGCGGCCCGGTGGTCGAGGCCGACCGAATGGTTCTGGTCACGGGGCGGATTTCCACCCGCGAAGGCGAAACTCCCAAGGTTATGGCCTCGGAAATCGTGGGACTTGAGCAATTGACGGAGAAATACCGGTGCCAGTTGGTTATAAAGATCGAGCCCGAGTGCGCCGAAAATACTATTCGGGAGGCGCTGAGTTCGCTGGCGGACTTTCAGGGGCCGATACCGGTGCTTTTGGCCGCTCGCGAAAACGGTTCCGAGGTGTATATTCGCTCCAAGAGGTACTTCGTCACCCCGGACTTTGAGCTCCTCAACCGCCTTAAGGAGATTCTGGGACATTCGGCGGCTTACTTGCGACCGATGTAAGACCGAGACAGGTGAACTCGCCGATGCGGGTAGAAATAGAATAGAAACGGCCGATTGCTGAAGGAATTGTAATGAAGAAAGTGCTGTTGATTGCGGGACTGGTAATTCTTGCCGCGTGTGTCTTAGGGCTTTCGGCTAAGGAAGTTGAAAAAACAACGGCCGCCGGAGGCGCTGATAAGGCAACCAAAGCGTCTTCCACCCCAAAGAAGGAATCGAGCGGCCTGGTCTGGTACTCGTACCCGGAGGCGCTGAAGAAATCCCGGAAGGAAAACAAGCACGTCTTTGTGCATTTCACGGCCGTCTGGTGCGGCTGGTGCAAGAAGATGGAACGGGAGACGTACACCGACAGCACGATTATCAATACTCTAAAGAAGGATTTT
>JBGOTX010000381.1:0-2965 GCA_041476705.1 Candidatus Zixiibacteriota bacterium | reverse complement strand
TGGATTTCTCCAAACGAGTTGTGATTGTCACCGGTTCGGCGCGCGGTATCGGCCGCGTGATCGCGGAAAACTTTGCCCGAGCGGGCGCCCGCGTGGTGGTGTCAGATATCAATCAGACGGCCTGCGACACTACTGCCGCCGCAATCGGACACGGCGCGATCGGGATCAAGGCCGACGTGACGCAAAGCGGTGATGTAACGCAATTGTTCGACCGGGTGGCGGAGCAACTGGGGCAAGTGGATATTGTGGTCAATAATGCCGGAATCACCCGCGACGCCCTGATGATCCGGATGGACGAAAAGGATTGGGATACGGTGCTTGACATCAACCTTAAGGGGGCGTTTCTTGTGACCAAAACGGCCGCCCGTCTGATGATGAAGCAACGGTACGGCCGTATTATTAATATAAGTTCGGTAGTCGGGATCGGCGGCAACGCCGGTCAATCCAACTATTCGGCCTCAAAAGCCGGTCTGCTGGGTCTGACGAAATCGGCGGCCCGCGAGCTGGGCGCGCGAAATATCACCGTGAATGCGGTGGCGCCGGGATTCATTGAAACGGAGATGACTGCCCAGTTGCCGGAAGCGGCGCGACAGGCGTTTATGAGCAAAGTATGCATCAACCGCGCTGGATTGCCGCAGGATGTGGCGGGTGCGGTCTTGTTCTTGGCTTCGGAAGAAGCGTCGTACATCACCGGCCAGGTGCTGGCGGTTGATGGCGGCATGACCATGTGAATTAGAGCGAATTGATTACATAAGGAGAATGAAGATGTCAGTTGAACAGAAAGTCAAAGAAATCATCGTCGAGCAACTCGGTGTCGAGGAAAGTCAGGTCACTGATAACGCCAAATTCGTTGAGGACCTGGGCGCCGATTCACTGGATACGGTCGAACTGGTGATGGCTCTCGAAGAGGAGTTTTCGCTGGAGATTCCGGACACCGACGCCGAGAAGATCCGCTCAGTCGGCGACGCTATCAGCTATATCAAGGCACACGCCACGAAAGGCGCCTAAGAGACGCGCCGGCCGCGGCTCTGCGATATGACAACACGCACGGTGATCACGGGACTGGGGGTTGTCACCCCCCTCGGTAACTCGGTGGACAGCTACTGGTCGGCGCTCCTGGCCGGCTCCTGCGGAATCGGCGCGATCACGCGGTTCGATGTCTCCGACTATCCGACCCGAATCGCCGCGGAGGTGAAGGGGTTTGATCCTTCCGGTGTGATCGAGAAGAAAGAAGTCCGCCGGATGGACCTGTTCGAGCAGTATGCGCTGGTCGCCTCGGACCAGGCCCTCAAAGACGCCGGTCTCAATCTTGCGTCGATCGATCTCGATCGTTGTGGCGTCGTCATCGGTTCCGGTATCGGCGGCATTTTGACATTCGAGGAACAGCATTCGCGTCTGGCCGCCTCGGGCCCCGGACGGGTCTCACCGTTTTTCATTCCGATGATGATCATCGATATGTGCGCCGGTCTGGTGTCGATTCAGTTCGGGTTCAAAGGCCCGAACTACGGCACGGTGTCGGCGTGCGCCTCATCCACCCACGCGATCGCCGATGCCTTCCGCATTATCCAGCGCGGTGAGGCGGACGTCATGATTGCCGGAGGCGCGGAGGCCACGATCACGCCGACCTCGCTGGCCGGATTCTGTCAGGCGAAGGCGATGTCCACCCGCAATGACGAGCCGCACAAATCCTCGCGCCCGTTTGATAAACAGCGCGACGGTTTTGTCATGGGCGAGGGCTCGGGCATTCTCATTCTCGAATCGTACGAACACGCCGTCAAGAGAGGCGCGCGCATCTACGCCGAAATACTCGGCGCGGGGATGACGGCCGACGCCCACCATATCACGGCGCCCCACCCCGAAGGAGACGGCGCCCGGCGCGCCATGACGATAGCCATCAAGGACGCCGGCTTGGCGCCCAATCAGATCGAATATATCAATACTCATGGCACGGCCACCGATCTGGGCGATATCGCCGAGACCAGGGCAATCAAGGGCGTGCTGGGCGAACACGCATATAAAGTGGCGTGCAATTCCACCAAGTCAATGGCGGGACACCTGCTCGGCTCCGCCGGCGCCGTGGAGTTGATAGCAACCGTGAAATCAATTGAGCAACAGATCGTGCATCCGACCATCAATCTGGAATATCCGGATCCCGAATGCGATCTCGATTATGTTCCCGGCGTCAAGCGTCCGTGGACGATCAATCACGCCATGTCGAATTCATTCGGATTCGGAGGACACAACGTCTCGCTGGTGGTCGGACGTCTAAACGGCATCCGATAAATGGGTTTTTGGCGATCATTAATCAATTTCTTCTCGCCCGCGCGAGGGCGGAACGGCGAAGATCTTTCGGCTGTCTGTCGACTGCTGGGTTATCACTTCAAGGATGAATCCTTGCTGGCTCTGGGGCTCAGCCATCGGTCGCATCTCCGAACAAAATGCAACGGCGGCGAATCGTATGAGCGGCTCGAGTTTCTGGGCGATTCGGTCCTCGGCCTCGCCATCTCCGAACAACTGTATCGTGATTGCCCCAGCGAGACCGAGGGGAATCTCACGAAAACCAAGGCGATGCTGGTCAACGAGACAACGCTGGCCCAGATCGGCCGCGAAATCGGCCTTAACGCGCACATTCATCTGTCGCCGGACGAAGAACGCTCCGGGGGACGGGATCGGGCTTCGATTATTGCTGACGCCTTTGAAGCGGTGATCGGCGCGATTTATCTCGACGGCGGCATCGGGCCGGCGCGCGACGTGGTCCTGCGCTTCATTTACTCCCGCCGCGACTCGATTACTTCCGACCTCGCTCAGAAGAACTACAAAGGCGATCTGCTGGAACTGGTGCAGGGGCGGGGCGCCGGAGTGCCCAGATACGATGTCATTTCCGAAGTCGGTCCAGACCACGAGAAAACCTTCCATGTGATCGTCACGGTGGCTGGGGAGAAGATCGGCGAGGGAATGGGGCTTT
>JBGOTX010000380.1:0-2975 GCA_041476705.1 Candidatus Zixiibacteriota bacterium | reverse complement strand
CCTCGGTCTCGGCCGAAGTTGCTCCCGAACTGCTGGGGGTGGGGTATATTATCGGGCCGCAGGTTTCGGCCAATATGATGGCCGGCGGAATGCTGTCGTATTTGATTCTCATTCCCGCGATCAAGATTTTCGGCGAAGGCATGGGGTCGGTCATGTTCCCGGCCTCGATGTTGATCAGGGACATGGACCCCAACCAGGTGCGAAACGCGTATGTCCTTTATATCGGTGCGGGAGCGGTAGCGACCGGCGGGATTATCAGTTTGATCAAGTCGTTTCCCACGATTATTTCCGCATTTCGGCGGGGATTCAGGACTTTTATTGATTCCCGCGCCGCCAAGACGGATCGCACTGAAACTATCCGAACCGATCGCGACCTGCCTCTCTGGGTGGTGGTGTTCGGCTCGATCGGCCTGATGCTGGCGATCTGGATTGCGCCGCTGTTGCATATCAACGCGCTCTCGGCGGTGCTGATTGTGCTGTTCGGGTTTTTCTTTGTCACAGTATCAAGCCGGATCACCGGCGAAATCGGGTCATCGTCGAATCCAATCTCCGGCATGACGGTCGCCACGCTATTGATTACCTGTCTGCTATTCTTGGCGGTGGGATGGACTGGCGTGTCGTATCGAGCGATGGCGTTATCCACGGCGGCTATTGTTTGCATCGCCGCGTCGAACGGCGGAACAATCAGCCAGGACCTCAAGACTGGATTTCTGGTGGGGGCGACCCCCAAGTATCAGCAGATAAGCATCATGATTGGGGTGGTTACCAGCGCGCTGATAATAGGATGGATCGTCATTTTCCTCAACAACTCGTACACGACCGTAGTGCCGGCGACTCACCCGGATTATGTTGCGACCCTGGCCGCCGATGCCCCCACCCAGACCGGGCCGGACGGCAAATCGTACCGCGTTCTGCATGTCAACGAGACGGTCGGGAGCGTGCTGACGGGAAAATATCTGGTCAACGAGTCAAATCAGATCGCCTACCTGATCGATCCCGGAATCGCCGGGACCGTGTCTGAAGTCAACGGCAGGCCGGTGACCAAACTCGATTCCCCCAAGGCGCGTCTGTTCTCGTTGATTATCGATGGCATCCTGACGCAGAAACTACCATGGGGGCTGGTGCTGATCGGCATCTTCCTGGCGCTTGTGATGGAATTGGTGGGAGTATCGTCACTGCCGTTTGCGGTTGGAATGTACCTGCCGCTGTCAAGCTCTGCGCCGATTATGGCCGGTGGTTTGGTCAGGTCTTGGGTCGACAAGAAGCGGAAAGGGACGGCGATGGAGGCGGAATTTTCGCCCGGCGTGCTGTTGTCATCGGGATTTATTGCGGGGGGAGCAATTATGGGGGTAATTGTGGCCGGAGTCGCCGGCGCCGGATGGGATACAAAGATGGATTATTCCAGCTATCTCGGATTCCTGGCGCAGGCCGATTGGTTTGCCGCGATACCGTTTATTATTTTGATGTGGTTGCTATACAAGATCGCCGTGTCGTCAGGCAAGAACAACGCGAAGTCGTGAGCCGGAGCGCGAGCAACCGGCTTAAATTGTCCACATTGCAGGCGAGGCCTGGAAGAACTGCCGGCGGATGATATCCTCGTTGACCGGATTGTAATACACGGCACGATCGAGGTATTCATTCGCGTGAGTCATCAGGCCGGCATCGCCGGTCGCCAGAGATTGGGTTCGGTAGTAAATCGCGGCGAGCAAATTGACTGCAAAATCAGTCGGCCACCGGGCCACCAGTTTCTCAACCAGCGGCGGGCATTCGGACGATTTCCCGGTATGGGCGTACCAGTGGTACAGGCAGATCGTGGCCGAGCGGTTGTCCGGGTGCTCTTTCAGGAATTCAGTCAAATAGACATCGGGAGGGGTAGACCCGACTTTGAACATTGCCCGCACCCCCTGTTCGAACTTTGTCGGTTGATACTTCTGCGCCTCGGCGTTGCCGAACAGATCATACACCGGCACGACATGGATGATATTGTCGCGGAGCCAGTAGCGGGCGATAATCGGCACCTCCGCGAAACGCGGGTCTGCTTTCTTGAGGTCTCGCAAGAGCGCGCCCGGTAAAGCCAGGTGGGTGATCGGATATTGCCGCAGGAGGTGTTCGCTTTCCCCCAGAGGATCGGTGATGAACATCGGAAAGTTTTTCACCGCCGTGCCCTGCGTAATCGACGGTCCGTATTGTCCGCTGATGACGGCATTCGGTCCCAGCAGTTCGGCGATATCACGATTGGCGTCGCGGATACCGTAGGTTCTGTGGGGAAGCCAGTTGTAGTACAAGCGGGTATCGTTAACGACGGACAATACAATCATGCTCACCGCGATATAGGCGACAATTCGCGGCGACGCCCGAAATGACTTCCGGGATATGAGGGCCAACTCTCCAAGTGAAATCAAAATCGCAACCGGCAGGATGAGCCAGACCCACCGCAGGTAGGTAGCAAGAGAAAGGGATGTAATCGTAAACGGCGTGATCAGGTGGTAAGCGAAATACCAGTTAAGCAGAATCAGCAGGGGAATCTGCCACCAGGCGATTTTGGGACGACGGCGGATAGTCTCGGGGGCGCTTGAGATCCAGAGGGCGGCGAGGATGGCCATCGGGATAATCAGCAGATACTGATACCTCAGCGGACGATAGTTGAATACCGACAGCGCAACGATCCAGACGACAAGCCACGCGGCCATAAAAGTGGTTACTTTTCGAATGTGTATGCGCGGTTCTTTGAAAAAGATCAGCCACAGGAGCGATAGATACCCCAACAGCGACAAAAACGGCGTGTATTTGTGTAGTCCGGTACGGGCGTAAGAGATCAGATTTTCAAAGAATCCGAGTGGTGAACTGAGTCCATGCGGCCAGCCGTGTCCTTCGGTGCCGTGGGTCCACACAAACGAGAAAAGTTCGACTGTCCCGTGAAAGATCAGCGAGCAGGCCAATAACGTGGCGACTAATGAGCCAACGAGCGTTCCGAT
>JBGOTX010000379.1:0-2993 GCA_041476705.1 Candidatus Zixiibacteriota bacterium | reverse complement strand
TCCGGGCTGGGCGCTTCCTATCTGATCACCGGGTCGGTGCTGGAATTTTCGGAAACGAGCAACCAGTACTTGGGCGACATCCCCCAAGTTTCTCTGAACGTACGGATGATCAGTTGCGAGTCCAAGAAGACCGTCTGGTCGGGCGTAGTGAACGCCCGCGGCGATCAGGGCGAAATGGTGTTCGGGATCGGCGCGGTTCGTTCCAAGGAGGAACTGGCCCGGCGAATCATTGACAAGACGGTGGACAAAATCGCTGAACTGATTGGCAAATGAGACGGTGTAGAACTAATTTTCTCGCGTTTTCCCTGGCGGCACTTTTTGCGACAGGCGCCGCAATCGCCGCGGATCCAGACTCTTTGCAGGCGAGGGTCACGATCACTGCGATGACGTATGATGACGGCTTCGGCGTAATGCTGAAGAGCCCGTCCGGCATATGGTGCGATCAGTTGGCCCAAGAGGTCTTCGTTGCCGATGCCGGCAACGGCCGAGTATTGATTTATGACCGTCAGTTGAACTGCATTTACTCATTCCGACATTATGTCACGGAAACGGAAACGGGCCGAACGGTTACCGGGGAGCCAAAGGGACTTGCGGTCAATCGCGAGGGAGAAATTCTGCTCAATGATGCGCTTTCCGATCGTCTGGATCTATTGGACTATCGAGGACGCATGGTTGCGAATTGCCGACCGAACCGTCTGGTCGGAGATACCAGCTTGCGGCTGAAGGCATCGTGTCTGACGGCCGATGTGTCCGACAAATTCTATATAGCTGTTACAGGCGACATCACCCGAATTTTGGTTGTCGACCGTGATCTTCAACTGGTGAGGCAAATGGGGGAGAAAGGCAACTTACCGGGACAACTAAACACGCCGGTGGCCATAGCGGTGCACGGCGGGCGCATATATGTCGGCGATCTTTATGGCATTCCTGCGGTGAAGGTCTTTGACACTATTGGTCAGTTCTTGTTCGGGTTCGGTGGACATGATATTCAGAGGGCAGACCTGACCTTTCCCGTGGGGTTTGGCTTTCTCGGCGACGGATCCGGCGGAGAGTACATTTTGGTAGCCGATGGTTTGAGGCAGGCGATCAAGATTTATAGCGATTCCGGCGAGTTGTTCACCATGATAGGCGGGGTTGGGAATCTGCCGGGTCTGGTAGAGTACCCTTCCGGGCTTTCAAGTGGCGATCTGTCATCGTTTTACGTCGTGGAACGGGTGGGGGGCAGGGTCCAAAAATACGAGATAAAGTAAGGGCCCATTCTGGTATGGGAAAATTATACCAATTAGTGCGGATTGAGGACAAAAAAGTTCATAAATATGAAAAAAGGCCCTTGACAGAACCCGACTTGATTGATATCTTTTTCACAAACTTTTGACAGAGTACTTACGGACTGACGGAATAGATATTGCACCATGAACAGCTTCTACTCACCAAATGTAATTGAGCACCAGGGATTGATAAAAATTTCACAAAGTTTTCATGGTTCTGTCACTGTTGGCAACTATTTGAGTTATCTGCTCGACATCACACTGAATACTAAAACCAATAACTCACATAAACTCATCGTTTATCCTTTAAGGAGTCTCACATGAGAAACATTTTCCTCGCGACAGTTGGCCTCCTGGCACTGTTGGCCGCAGGTGCTGTAGCTGGTGACTACCACTACAAGACCACGCTCAACTGCCCAGACTGCCACGTAATGCACGCCAGCCAGGGTCACGGGTACAACGCCAATGGCGGCGGTGATTTCGTTACTCCCAGCGCGACGCCGCATGACAAGTTGTTGCGCGACGACGTGAACAATCTGTGTTTGAACTGCCACGACGGCCAAGCGTTTGCGCCGGACGTTTTCATGGCCAACGGCGGAACTGCCATGGCTCATGGTCGTCAAGCCGGTGCCTTGAACAATGGTACGGCTCCGTACTACGCGGCTGACGGACACACTCTTGGTGCGACCACTACGGCTCCCGGCGGGACATTCTCAGAGCCTGCGGGTCTGGAATGCACGAACTGCCACGGTGCGCACGGTAACACCAACTATCGTAACCTCGGCCCCCATGGCGCGACTTATACCGTCACCTACTCAGCCGGCGGCGCGTCCCCTGATTTGACCAAAGACGTGTGGGAGCGGACAGCTGGCTCGTACGACACTTGGGATGTTGACTTTCTCGAGCCGAATCTGACCGGTTCAGCGTATGCGACGATGTGCCAGTCGTGCCATACGAATTTCCATGGCAACACCTCCACTGCCAACATGTACAACGTGACTGACAGTGCCTGGGTGCGTCACCCCAATGCCGAGGCCAATATTCAGGTGGGCGTTTCGAGCTCCGGTAAAGTTCGTCGCTTCAACTCTATTCTATACCGTAGCAAGGTCATGAGCCCGACTGGCGACTGGGGCACTCAGGGAACCGCTTTGGGCGGCGCGACCACTCTGACCGGCTTGACTCCCAGCTGTTTCAGCTGTCACAAAGGCCATGGAAGCACCAATGCGTTCGGTTTGATCTATGTAACCGGCACCGCCGAACTCGGTGAGAATGGCGACGGTGCTTCGATGAGGACGACCTGCCAGCAGTGCCATTCGATGGGTACATGATCTGATTTTCGGGTAACTGTGTCTTCGGGCACAACGAACCCGATCGAGGAGAAGAGCCGGGCTCTTCTCCTCTTTTTTTGCGTGAAATCGAAGGATGGAAGATTATTCGCCGCGATAGGTGCAGGCGGTGGCGGAAGTCTCGCGGATTGTGATTTCCTCGAGTATGGGCAGGGCCGGCTTGAGCCGCGCCCACAACCAATGAACGATATGCTCGGTAGTGGAAAGAGTCAGCCCGGGAACGTCGTTCAGGTGAGTGTGATCGAGCGGCTTGATGATCGGAAGAACGATCCGCTGGAGATCGGCGTAGTCGATCAGAAAGCCGGTGCGTTCATCGACATCGCCGCTTACGACGATCTCGACCCGGTAGCTGTGGCCGTGCAAAGGATAGCAGGGGTTG
>JBGOTX010000378.1:0-3000 GCA_041476705.1 Candidatus Zixiibacteriota bacterium | reverse complement strand
TTTCTCTGAGATTGGCGCACACTTTCAACTGCGTCCCGGCGCACACTGAGTCGTCTTCCAAACTGGTGGTGAATTTCAGAACCGTGTTGCCGTCGGTGAACGTCGTCGTGGCAACCAGACCCGAACTGAGCCCGGTCACGGTCACCACTAATACCTGATTGACGTTGTCATCAGCGGGCACGATCCAAAAGGTCTTGAAGCGGCCAAATGCATCGGCTACGATTGTCCACGGGGTATGCCCTTCGCCGGAGGTAATACCGGCCTGATGGGTCACTTGCACCTGAATAGTTTCACCCGGCTGGAAGCCATCGCCGGTGATGACCACCGAATCGCCGGGGGCATAATCGGTCGTATCTGTTTGGACGATCAGGGCGTTGACTGTCGCGGCATTCAGGTGCGGAGCAGAAACCAGACCGCAGACCAGTCCGGCCAGAAGTAGAAGAAGACGTTTTGACAGCATCCGCTGCCTCCCCGAAACTATGAGTAAGAACTGTTTTTGCTACTTTGAAGGAACAGCAGGCAGGCAGACCAACGCATCATCAATGACGAGCGCTTAAGCTGAGAAGGCGCTTGGTAATAATGATGTTCGATGCTGGAAATTGAGCAGTTGACCATGCACTTTTCCTGCGATTACCTAATTTCTAATATCGTGTGCTCGAATAAAAGTCGGAGTTTAAAGAGAGTATCCGGCATGACCAAACTCCGAATATCACCTGGACCAAACTCCAACGCCTAAGGATAACTCCTTTGCACGCCGGCGTCAAGGAAAAACCTTCCCTTCCGTCCCATCTTTGAGGACTATTTTAACCCACTATCCCGGTCAACAACCGACCTCACGAGCCAGTCGGTCTTCTCGCCGCTTCCGACTACCCTTCTACCGCCGCACTTAATCCACAATTCATCGGTACCAGAAGCTCGGCCGCCTGAGATAATGTTGGCGTAATTTCTTGCGAGACAATTACTTATATTGACCAACGGCAACCTTGTCCGGCCAGACTTCTTCCCTTGGAGTGGATTTTTTTCGTTCGAGGGATGCAGTTGCTGGGGAAAGGTGATAGGTTCTCGCGGCAGGAGGATGTGCCTCGGTCCGAGCCGAGCGGCGGTACTTGAAGCGACAGTTCGTCGAGACTGCGACCAAGCCGAAACGCCCCACCACAGGTAACGAGTGAAACTTCAGCTTACATCTGACTTTACGGCTGGATCCCTGAACAATTGGGCAGGTCAATCATGATGCTACACCCTGCTCATAAGCACTTGCGGCAGACCGGCGTGAAGCTGACATACAGGTAGTCGACTAGTCGCGTCAAGTCCGAGATGTCATAATGATCGTCACAGTCGATATCCGCGACCGCCATCGGCGGCACAGGAGGTGTGAACGTAATATACAAATAGTCGACCAAGGCGATGATGTCGGAAATATCAACGTGATTGTCGGCGTCAAGATCGCCCACAAACCGACACACTTTTACCCAGGCATTCTTGGTCGTCACGGACATCGGCTGATTCTGATTGTCCCGCAGACGATATGAACTGATGGTAATATCGGACTCGCCAAATCCGACCGTGTTGAGCGGAATAATGGCAACGGTACCGGGGCCGCTGACGGTGAACGTGTCGCCGAGCACCGCGAAGTCAAGTGTCAGTCGGTTGCCGCCGTTTGTCACGTAGATGTACTTGATATACGGTCTTGTCGACGACCAGATGCTTCCGGCCACGAGCAGAGCCGTATCGGGCTGGACAAATGAGCCGTTGAAATCGATATCGAGTTGGAGTCCTTTGACACCGGTCAGATTCCCGTCACAATGAACAACCAGCACAAACGACGTATCCCGCTGGGAGTAGGTCGTGTCGGGGGCCATCCAGATCGCTCCGGTGGCGGCTCCCGCGATTGCCGGCCAGGCGACCACCGCACAAACGAAAAGGGCTATCCGTCGGATCATATCGTAAACTCCTCCCTAAGGGCATAACGTGCACAAGGGTACATATGAGATGTACAAATAATCGACCATTCGCGTGAGATCGGCAATGTCAATAGTTCCGTCGCAATCGACATCGCCCAACAGCGCGGACGGAGTCGGCGGCGGGCCGGCCAGGTAAAGATAGGTGACGAGAAATGTCAGATCGGAAATGTCGACATTCCCCGAATGATCAAAATCACCAAGAAAGGCGAAAGCATACGGGCAGACAAAAACAACGGCTTCTCTGCTTTCAGACAGAACGGGGGTCGAACTGGCATCGAGCACCACCGCGGACGAAAAATAGAGAAAGGTTGCGCCGGGCTTTCTCGCAGTAAACCAGAGCGTCGCTAACGGCGCATATCCGTCGATATGGTACACGGCGCCATAAAATGCGGAGCCAAGATCGATATACCATGAACTGTCATGCGTGGCCGTATCGATCATCAACGTGTCTTTCCAGAAAAAGAAATTCGGACCGGTGGACGACCACTCCGGAGTTGCGATAATCGAGTCGATCATGATGACCGACGTATCGTAGCTCAGGTGAACATTGTAAAACCGGACATTTCTGACGGCCGAATCGAGCGCCAGAGTCATGCTGAATCTGGTCCCGGCCGGTGTGACAACTTTTTCCACCGGCGTGAATATGATTCGATTGGATGCTCCCAGCGCCGGGGACGTTGCCAGCAACACGCAAACTGCGAGCGCCGTCGCCAGATATCGAATATGATTCGTCGGTCTCACGTGTACCTTAATTCGGAGAGGAAGGGTGGGGCGTTCTCGAAACGCCGGACCACCCCCCTCCTCATTCATGTTACTTCATCAATATCATCTTACGGGTCGAGGTAAACTCGCCGGTGCTGAGACGATACAGGTAGACGCCGCTCGCCACAGAACGACCGGCCTCATCACGACTATTCCACTCCTCGGTATAGACCCCCGCCTCGCGATACTCGTTCACCACTAAGGCCACCCGCTGACCAAGGACATTGAAGATCTCAAGTTTGACCTGTCCCGCATGCGGGAGGGCAAACGCTATCCG
>JBGOTX010000377.1:0-3023 GCA_041476705.1 Candidatus Zixiibacteriota bacterium | reverse complement strand
TGAATCTTGCAGGTTCGATTTTTTGACTTTAACTCTGATATGGCGCCAAATGGGTCCATTGCTGACCTCCGAATTAGTCCTTTATCGTTGTAACACTTTGCGCCCAAGTATAGTCGTCTCATCCATCGAATTCAAGTTTACTCTCCAACCATAATGCGGCACTCGAGCTGTTTACCCGGTCGGGCAAATGCAGTATGTTGTCTCCGAATAGCATCAAGTTCGGCGAACCGGACGGCGTTTGGTCTGATTTGGTATGTTTGTTAAGAAACTCAGCTACAATTCCCTCATTATCGGCGCTCCGGCCAAGGTAAATCTCTTCCTCGAAGTGCTGAGCAAGCGGCCCGACGGATACCACAATATCAACTCGTTGTTTCAGGCGGTGTCGCTGTTCGACCGATTAACCGTCACCCGACACCCCACATGCGGGGTGGAACTGAGAATCACCCAGACAATTCCGGGGTCCGCCCTGACAGCTGGACCGGACAATCTTATTGCCAAAGCGTATGCGACAGTAGCCGAGAAAACAGGACTGAAAGAGGGGGTATTTGTCCAGCTCGAAAAAAACATCCCAGTGGCGGCCGGACTGGGCGGGGGATCATCCGATGCCGCGGCCACGATCGTCGCCCTAAATGTTTTGTTTGATCTTAATATGCCACATGAAGTTATGGCCGAGATTGGGCTTTCGGTTGGCTCTGACGTGCCGTTCTTCTTTTCGCGGGGGCAGGCGATAGTGACTGGTCGCGGGGAGATTTTGAGACCGACTGTGTTTCCTTCCGATTATTGGATGGTCCTGGTGACCCCGCCGATCGCCATTTCAACCGGTCAGGCGTATGCCGCCCTGCAAAGAAGCGGCTTGACAAACCCCAAGGGCGCGTTTATGTTAGGCAATTGTAAAACGGTCAATGAGTTGTTTGACTCGTTGGCGTGTGTCGGCAACGATTTTGAGGATGTTCATCTTAAATCCTTTCCGGAACTGGCGAGGATTAAGGACGAGCTTTTGAAATGTGGCGCCGTGCTGGCGCGGATGAGCGGCTCCGGCCCGACGATGGTTGGGTTGTTTGCTTTGGCCCCGCCCACGGAGCTTGACAACGTCGTTGCCGGACGTGATTGGTGCGTTCACACGGTTCGACCAGTTGCACTTCCGGCGTGTGTTTAGCAACACGGGGAGGCGACCGTGGAGATTACGGAGATTCGGGTCACCCTCAGGAATGAGGAGAAGCTCAAAGGATTTGCGAACGTGACCTTTGATCACGCTTTCGTGATCCGCGGGATGAAGATCATCCAGGGCACCAACGGGTATTTCGTCTCGATGCCGAGTCGACGACGTCCCGACGGAACGCATCAGGATGTGGCGCACCCGGTCAACCGGGAGATGCGGACAACGCTTGAGCGGATGGTACTGGAAGCGTACGAAGAGGAATTGAAGGCCCACGCGGCCCGCTGAAGACACCGTGGGGCGTCGTCAAGTGGTAAGACACCAGCCTTTGGAGCTGGCAATCCCAGGTTCGAATCCTGGCGCCCCAGCCAAATGGTCATGATGACCGGGCTTGCGAGATTACCACGCGCGAGCCGAACGAGGAACTGACCGGTCACGCTGAACTGCTTTGCTGGAGCGCCGGTCGCGGCAAAAACGGTTCTCGCAGGAAAGGATTGGATAGAACGCCATGATTATTCGCAGTGACATCCGGCTCATCACTGGCAACGCCAACAACACGCTGGCGTCGATGATTGCCGCGTATGTCGGTGAGAAACTCACCGACTGTACGGTCACTCGCTTTTCCGACGCCGAGGTGTTCGTTCAGATCAACGAAAATATCCGCGGCGCCGACCTCTTCATCATCCAGGCGACCAATCCACCGGCGGAAAATCTGATGGAGTTGTTGATGCTGATCGAGGCGGCCCGCCGGGCCTCGGCCATGCGCATCACGGCGGTCATTCCGTATTACGGATATGCCCGGCAGGATCGCAAAGACCGGCCGCGCGTGCCCATCACCGCCAAGCTGGTGGCCAACCTGATCACCACCGCCGGAGCCGATCGGATCATGACCATGGACCTTCACGCCAGCCAGATTCAGGGCTTTTTCGATCTGCCGCACGATCACTTGTACTCGGCCGGAATCTTCAACGACTATTTCCGCAAACTGCATCTGCCGAATCTGGTGGTGGTCTGTCCCGACGTCGGCTCGCTCAAGCTGGCCCGAAGCACCGCGAGCGCGCTGGGCGCCGAGTTGGCCATCGTCGACAAAAGACGGGCAAAGCCGAATGTCTCCGAGGTGATGAACCTTATCGGCGATGTCGAAGGAAAAAACGTTCTGCTTCGCGATGACATGGTGGATACGGGCGGATCGATCTGCCAGGCCGCCCATTACGTGAAAGAGCGCGGCGCGCTTGAAATCTACGCCGCATGCACGCACGGGGTTTTGTCGGGAGCGAGCTTGGAGAAGATCGAAAATTCGCCCATTAAGAAATTTGTGATATCGGATTCTATCGGTCAGTCGAATCGGTCGCTCTCGAGCAAATTCGAGGTGCTTACCTGTTCCGAACTGATTGGAGAGGCAATCCGCCGTATCTTTGAAGAGCAGTCGGTGTCGTCTCTGTTTGAAGAGAGCGCGCCGGTAAAAGAAATGTAACATAACGCACAGCATATAGAGAGGACACAGACAGACCATGAAAGACATAGCGCTCGCCGCCGAGCCGAGAGTGGGTAAGGGGAAAGGCCCCGCCCATCAGCTTCGCGGCGCCGGTCGCATTCCGGCCATCGTGTACGGTCCGGAAACCGAACCGACACAGGTTGCGGTGGAAGAACGGGCTTTCCGTACCGCCATGAAACAGGCCGGAGGCCAGAGTACGTTGTTCACGCTTTCGGTAGCCGGGAAGCAGAACAAAGTAATTTTGCGTGAGATCCAACGGGACCCGGTGTCCAACAAGGTGCTCCATCTGGATTTCCATGCTATCTCGATGAATAAACCGATTCATATCGCCATTCCGGTGCACTTCACCGGCATTTCCAAAGGTGTGAAGAC
>JBGOTX010000376.1:0-3026 GCA_041476705.1 Candidatus Zixiibacteriota bacterium | reverse complement strand
GCCCCCAGGTTCAAGCGGCGAATGCCTTCGCGACGAAACTGGTTGGCGGCGTACGACGTGATGGCCTGATTAGGTTTCAGCGCGGAGAATCGTTTGTCGAAGTATATCTGCCAGTTGAAGGCCATGTCGCCATCGACAAGGTAAATGTGCGCGGCCGCAAGGTCGTTGTTGGACATGACACCGTACCAACGGATCCGCCTGTCACTCGTGGCCAATTCGGCCAGCGCCCGCCAGAAGGCCGCCGGGTATTTGGGCGACCGGCCGTGCCTCTGTTCTGTTTGGGACATGAGTTTCAGGAATCCCGGCAGGTGGTCGGCGCGATCCAATGGGATGACCCGAACACCATCGCGTTCGGCCTTGATAATTTCCGCGCGAAGAGTTTTGTCGGGCGGTTGCCAGATGGTTTCTGTGCCTGTGCCGAACAAATCAATCACGGTTGTGTCCACGTCGAGCGCTTGCCAATTGTCGGGTTCGAGAGCGGTGGGGAAATCTGTGACATACGCTTTGAGATATTTCCTACCGGCCAGGTAATCCAACAATGCGGCCTGAATCCGCGAGGTCTGATCCCGACCTGATTCCGCAACCCAGATTGGAGCGAAAAGTCCATCGGGAAGCGCCTGCATTCGTTTGAACGCTCCAGCGCCGAACTCGACCGCGGGCAGGGCGGCGATAGATCGGCCGTTCTCCTCAACCACAAAATAGACGCCTCTTCCCTTGAGCGTTTCGAACAACCTCACGAATGCGGGTGACGTATACAGCGACCAGCGGGTCAACTCGTCGACCAGATCGGGCGCGAGGTCGCGCCATGACAGGCGCGTGACGGTCATTGCTCGCGTACCAACAGAAATTTGCCTGAGCCGATTGTGCCGTCGTCGCGCGAGGTAATGATGAAAAAATAAACACCCGAAGCGACCGGTCGGCCGGAATCGTTTCTACCGTCCCAGCCGGCGTTCACATCGACTTCGGCCACCCGGACGCCCGACAAGGTGACTATCCGCACCGTACCGGGCTTGGCAAAATTGAAGCGCAGAATATCCGAAGACGACCGAATCACGTAGGGATTGGGGAAAGAGAGAACCTTTTTGACGTTATCGGTCGGTTTGCCGAATTCCGACCGGGCTACCGATATGCCCCCCTCGGTCGCGATATAGGTGTTGCCGGTAGTGGCATCGTATCGGATGTTATTGACGACATCGTTCACCAATCCACTGGTGAGCGATGAATAGGCAGTGATCGACGTATCCACGGCGTCGAAGCGGGCTACACCGTTGGTCGAGCCGAACCAGACATTGCCGCGCGGATCAAACTCTATGGCACGGACATCCGGACCGAACCCGTCGGGCAAGTTGACTGTGGTGAAACGCGGATATCCGGCGATCAAGCGCGACACACCGAAGTTCGTCCCCACCCATAAATCGCCTGTGGGCGAAAAACGGACACAGCGGACGGCATCCGATATCAGTGGGCCAACGGTGGCAGTGAAATGCGCTGATGTATCATCACTTTTGTTGCGAGGATCGGGACCCAGATCAACGGTGAACACACCGTTGGCCTCGGTGCCGACCGCGACCATCGTGCCATAGTGATCAAGCCCAGTCACGAACTGATCGGTTATCCCATCGACAATACCCAATGAATCCCAGCCGGAGAGGGAGTTCAGGTTATCCAGATCGCCGAAAGCCACCGGGTAGCCGTTGAGCGCGCGATAACAGGCGACATAGATGTACCGGCTGTCAGCGGCCAAACCTTTGATGACCACATAATTTGGACCGGGCGGGGGATCATTATTGCCGCGCATACTCGAGTTGGTTTCATCGAAATTGAACAGAGAATCGGTGGTGAGGCGCCAGAGGCCATCGCCGAATGTCCCTACCCATACGTTGCCGTGCGAGTCGGCCGTACCGACTGTCACCGGACCCGTGGAGGATATCCTTTTTGTCCAGCCGGTGTCGTTCTGCCGGAACGCCAGTTTTCGGCCGAAAAGACCGGTGACCGTTCCGTCGCCCGCGACCACAACATCCGACACCTGGTTCGTGGGAAGGCCGGTGTATGGATACAACTGGAATGGTCCGGCCGCATTTGAATAGAGCCCCGTTTCACCGAGGAGCGCCAGCCAGCGATATGTTCCGGTGTTGGTACCATTCGTTGGGAAAATAGGCAGGCCAAAGGTACCGAGCAGGGTGATTGTGCCTGACTTGATCACCCCCAGACCACCCGGCACGTAGAAAAACAGCGAATCGTTTTCAATCTTGAGTTCTGTTACCCAGGGTGGTGTGTCGGCCGGCAATTGTATCAGCGTGTCGCCTGGAACACGATCCAGCCGGAACAGGCCGTCGCTTGTGCCGACATAGTAGTTGGCTTCAAACAGCACGATGCGTCTGGGCTGGCTGGTACCAAGTTCGGGGCGATTGCTCGAACCCCAGGTTGTCCAGGTCGACGGAACTTTGAGTCGGTTTGGAATCTTCCGATCGGCTGCGGCGATACCCGCCGTGGTTGCCAGCCAGATGGAATCGCCGACCAAAAGGATATCGTTCACGGCCGGAGCGGAATTGAGCGTACCGAAAATCTGGTAGCTGTCCTGAATCTGGCCGCCATCGTTGATCTTGGAAAAGAGCACGAGGCCGATAGTCGTACCGACCCAGACATTATCGCCGTCATCGGCCAGACAGAGCAAGCGGATCGGCTTACCGTCGACGTCAAAAAACGGATAGACCTGCGACTGCTCGCCGCTGAACTTAATGAGCTTTCCCTGCGCGGCCACCCACTTCTGACCGTCAGCCGCTTCGATGATATCGGTCAAATCAGTGGCCCGGAGACTTGACAGATTGTCGTACACCCGTCCCGGCCTACCCGGATCCGTGATCACCAGCAGACCGCCGCCGGTGGCGGCGAACACGGAATCATGAAAAGTCCGCATCCGGCGGACATCTTTGAGTGAGGTGAGCGTAGCCCAATTGACATCGGCCGTGGCCTCGCCAGCCAAACCGGTGGCCAACAGACCGACAAGGACGATTGCCGTTATATGC
>JBGOTX010000375.1:0-3027 GCA_041476705.1 Candidatus Zixiibacteriota bacterium | reverse complement strand
GTTCCTCGTCGGCGTATTGCTTATCGCCACTGCGCTCGCGGGGTTTATCGGTCGCCTGAAAGGCGTGGGAGCGTTGATCACCCTGCTGATATTGACCGGGACCGTCACCCTCGCATTCCGGGTAGCGCCGACCCAGACTCCCGATCCAAGAAACGGTGTGATCGCTATCGAGCACAGCGCCTACGCTGAAATTCGTGTGGTCGACCAGGACGATGTCCGCTACCTGCTTATCGACGGGTCCACCCACACCGCCGCCGACACTTCCTCCTGGAACTCTCAGTTCGCCTATGTCAACGTGATGGATATAGCCAAACAGTTCTTCGACCAGCCCGGCGACTTGTTACTGGTAGGGCTGGGCGGCGCGTCGGTCGTCAAGAGTTTCGCCCGAGCCGGCTGGCGTGTCGACGCCGTTGAAATCGATCCGGTCGTGACTCGGATGGCTCGAAAGTATTTCGGCCTTCTGGATACGGAAGCGAGAGTCTATGACGTGGACGGACGTCAATTCTTGATAACGTCCGACAAGGCGTACGACCTGGTGATCATGGATGCGTACGGAAGTAGCTCCATTCCGTTTCACCTCGTGACCGAAGAAGCATTCGGTCTGGTAAAATCGCATCTGAAGCCCAACGGGGTGCTGGCGGCAAATGTCGAGACCTTGGGTTGGCTCGGCGCGACCGTCAAATCGATGGCGGCCACCCTGAATCGGAAGTTTTCCCATGTGACTGCATTTCCGATGGCCGAGCCGCCGGATCAATTTGGAAACCTGGTATTGATGGCGTCGGATCGAGAGCTAAAGCTCGAACACGAACTGCCACGGCCGTTGGATCGCTTCAGCCCTGAGTACGACCAAAACCACGCCTGGGATAACCGATTTATCGTGGATACCAATGGGGTTGCGGTGCTCACCGACGACCTGAATCCGATCGATGTCTGGTCCGAACGAGTCAATCTCGCCTCCCGAAAGCAACTGCACACGTTTATTGACAAACAGGGCATCGCCTGGTAGACGCGATTTAGTTGTTCTTCATCGGTCTGATAACGCCGCTGACCATTAGACGAACCGGGTGACCTTCGAGAACTTTGGGGATCTTCCGGGCAATTTCGTCGGTGTCTGTCACCACCAATACCAATATGCAGGGCGTTTTGTCCTCGAGTTCCCCGATGGCAACGCCGGTCACCCCGGGAATTGCCATTAGCTCTTTGGTGTGGTCGGCCATTACGGCATTGATGTCACGACTTGGCACGTCAACCTTGCCTTTTTTTTGAGGTCCGCAGGCGACGGCGCCCAGAAGCACCAGGGCTGGCAGTGCGGCTACGCAGAGCCGAAATACGCCCACCATTCTGTTTTCACGGTAGATCATCAGGTACCTCCGCGCTCCTAAAGGAATTGATCTGTCGGACTTCCTGCAATCAACAAAAAGCCCGTCCCCGGCGCAAGACCAGGGACGGGCTAAATAACAAGTCGCTCCTGCTTGAAAGCGAGAGCCGACTATTTGTTAGATTCCAACCATCGTGGCGCCGAGGAAGGTCAACACTTGATTGATCGGCTGGGCAACCGCGATTGAAGAGCTACCTGCGAACAAGAGACCAACCGCGCGTGGGTTGGACGTGACATCCTGGACCATCAGCGAACCGGAGTCGCCGCCGGCCAGGAACTTGCTTCCCGAGTTCGAAACCAGAATCTGGCCGGTGAACGTCTTGGTGAAGGCCGTGCCGCCGGCGCACTCGTTTTCGTACGTAATGCTGACAGTGGCATTCAGACCGCTGACACTGCTACGCGAGAGACCAGTGGTGCGGCCGCTCTTCTTAACTGCCTGACCTACCGACGCCGCTATGGTTGCCGAGGTCAGGGTGCCAACTTCGAGAATGGCACCATCGGTACGAACCATGCCGCTGATGATAGTGGCGCTGGAACAGTCGACATTGCTACCCGGCAGGGAGCTGGTCTTGACCAATGTGGCCACGTTCTGCGCACCGGTGGCGCTACAATTCACGTCGATCAGTCCGGGCTGAATAATATAGTCACCCGTCGTCGCTACCGTGCCGTTGCCGCCGGAAACGATATCGGCCTCAAAAACGTGATAGTTGCTGAGAATGCGCTGTTGGCCGCCAACATTGATCAGTGAGCCCAGCGTGCCGCCGCAACAATAACCGTTCGCGAGATCTTTGCGCCAGCCGCCGGACGTACCGAGTTGAATCGGCGGAGTCTGCTTGGCCTTGTGGCTTACACCCGAGCTTCTCATGGCGACAATGCGGTCAGTCAGAACGACCTTGACCGGAACGCCGTCAAGAGATTTCGGAGCCGCATCAAAGGCCCTCTGCGTGGTCACCAGGAGCATAACGGCCGGTTTGCCGTCGTCGGTGAGTGACGTCGCAGTGCCGATCACATCCTTGTCCGCCATGAGGCGCGAGGTGTGACGATTCTGAATGGTCATCACCGCCTGAATTTGAGGATTCGACGGATCCAGCGTTACGCCGGAAAGGTCAGGCGCGACCGAGCGGTCGGATGAACATCCGACCCAGAATACCAGTGAGGCAACGGCCACCAATCCCAATAACACAACGGTCAGTGATAGGGTACGATTCTTCATTTTTCGTCCTCCAGACACTACTAAGAAGTGAGGGTTACTGTCGTGCGCCCGCGCGTGCGAGCGGTTGTGCTCAGCTTTGCGTCCTCTCTCGCCAGAGAGGAGTAAAGCCATAAAGTAATTACTCGATTCCTATGGACTCCCGGTCCGTTACCTCCTTTCGAACGACCTCGATCTCAACTCAACAAACAGCCCCCGTCCACGCCGGGCGCGTTCGTTGACTCTTGTGTCGCTATTGTGTCGTTACTGCTATATTGCACGCTGACGATGAACTGCTCTGAGCTGTTTCTCGTCGGACTAATTTCGCACAGACGGCCTAATCCAGATACAGACAAATTTACCCCTCATTTGTGCCCAGTCAATGTTTTTTTGCCCCGTCGCACTCTATTCGGTCCATTTTTTTGGAGACAATTCCATGACATTCGGGCTTGCTCTACAC
>JBGOTX010000374.1:0-3031 GCA_041476705.1 Candidatus Zixiibacteriota bacterium | reverse complement strand
ATATCTTTGGCAAACTGCTCGATCTTCCGGTACTTGGCCAGGTTTCCGTCGCTCGTATCCTGCACATTGTGGTCGAGCGCGAATACCACCTGCCGGGGATTCGCTATTTTCGAGGCCCCGATCGATTTGAATTTGGGGATCACGGCGCCAGTATTGTCGTGCGTCATAACATGTGCCGGTTGAATGGAGACATAATCTCCGGACCGCACGACCTGCCCCGGCTCAAGCCCGACCGCAAACCGTTGGGCGATTTTCTCAATAAGCGACTGACTCATGCGCTCTAAGGCCATCTTTCCTTGAATGGGTTACCGAGAACGATCTTGTACTTGACCTTTCTATAGTCGGCTGGGTGTATAGTGACTTGCCCGAGAGACACGACTTCTTTGCCGTTCAGACGCAGACTGCCCAGATCGATGACAATCTCTCCCTTTTCTTTGTTGTTCTTACGTTCGAAAGAGACCCCGACCTGAAGAGAGTCAGAACTGACTAGAATGGGTGGATGCTGACCCCACCATCGGTCATCAACGAAGTGTGCATCATCTAGGCGAACTTGACGCGAATTCTCCATCACCGTGATGCCACTCAGGTCGTATTCCAGCGAGTCATTCCTGTGGCTCACCAGCCCCAGGCTAAGGGTTACTGATTTGCCGTCCCATGAACCGGCGCTCATTGCTATTGATACGCGACCCCGTTCAAAGCAACAATTCTGCGGCAATCCCCTGATGCATTCATTACACTCGTTTCCACTCACATTGTATCGGCGTAGCGTGTCAGTACAGGATGTCAGTGAGATGAAACCAGCTACGGTTAATAGAGCGAGAAAGAAGCTGGGGGCATGCGGGACAAAGGGACGTGGCATCGCGCTCCGTCGCCAAGACCGCCGACAAAGCGCAGTTATTCGATATTCAAAAGCTTTACGCACCGCTACACCATCAGCAAGCTTACTTCACCAGATCAAAATCGATAAAATCGGCGTGATGAAACACAATGCTTTCAGGGCTTCGCTTCTCGCCTGTTCCCTCTTTGGAGTGGGTAGCAATGATGTGCATCACTTCCGACGGCAAACCGTGCTTGAACGCCAGTCCGACTCCACTAAACGGATGTCTGATATGCTGGCCGAAGACCGATTTGACCGGCTTGCCGCCGATGATCTCAAATTCAAGCAGTTTGCCGACATCGGCCAACAGCGCTCCGGCGATCAGGTAGTCACGATTGATTTTCGTCTTGCGGGGGCCGTGGTACTTGTCGAGCGTCTTATCGACCGCTACACACATGGCGCAGACCGCCCGAACGTGGTCGATAAACCCAATCGACACATTTTCGGCCAACAGGGTAAAGGGGATATCCCGCAAAAGTTGTTCGGTCCAGCCGCGAAAGGCGATCGCTTCGTCCCAGCAGGCCGCGACCTTGCGTCGCAGATCCAAATCCGTAATCTCGCCGATTTCAGGCAGGAGTCGTGTTACCAGGTCAGACATATCATAATCCTCGTTTCAGGTTCTTCTTCATACGCTATGAGGGTTTCAAGATATTGGCCCCCCGGGTGCCGGTCAACTTGAAACTCCCATTTCAATTAACCATTGAAGTCTTCCCCTCAACAAGGTAAATTAGCCTAATCACTAACCGTGGATCAAAAGGATCGCCCGACCGACATAACAGTCAAAGACCGAGACAAGCATGCCAAAGAATTTCGCCATGACCGGCGTGGGCGGATATATCGCCCCACGACACCTCAGAGCCATAAAAGACACCGGCAATCGGCTGGTGGCCGCCTGTGATCCCAGCGACTCGGTCGGCGTGTTAGACTCCTACTTCTCTGACGTAAAATTCTTCACAGAATTCGAGCGTTTCGACCGCCACTGCGAGAAACTTCGCCGCCAGTCCGAGGGCTCCCGGATCGACTACGTGACCATCTGCTCGCCCAACTACCTGCACGATGCCCATGTGCGATTTGCGCTGAGAATCGGGGCCGACGCTATTTGCGAAAAGCCGCTGGTGCTGAATCCGTGGAATATCGATGCTCTCGAAGAACTCGAGCAGGAATCCGGCCGGAAAGTCAATACGATACTGCAACTGCGTGTGCATCCGGCGCTCATAGCTCTTCGCGAACGGCTGGCCGCCGAGAAATCCGTCAAGAAGCATGATGTCGTGCTCACGTATATCACTTCACGAGGGCTCTGGTATCTGGTCTCCTGGAAAGGGCAGGCTGATCGCTCGGGCGGTTTGGCGACCAATATCGGTATCCACTTTTTCGACCTATTGATCTGGCTGTTCGGACCGGTGCAGAAGAACGAGGTGCATCTGGCAACCCCCTTTACCACCGCCGGGTATCTGGAGTTGGCGCATGCGAATGTTCGATGGTTCCTCTCTATCGACCGCGCCAATCTCCCGGCCGAAATCGCCGCAAAGAACCAGCCCACGTTTCGGTCTATCACCATCGACGGTCAGAAGGTTGAATTTTCCGAGGGGTTCACCGACCTCCACACCGAAGTTTACCGCAGGACGCTTGCCGGAAACGGATTCGGCCTGTCGGACGTTCGTCCATCGATTCAACTCGCCCACGATATCCGGGTGGCCGTACCCACCGGCCCGAACGAGCGGGCGCATCTGTTGGCTATCGCAAATCGCGCCTGACTTTTATTTCGATATGCCCATAATAGAACAGCTACGCTCCTTTCTCCCAACTGATCAAGTATCGACGCAGGTCGATCAATTGGCCGTTGCCTCCAAAGATGAGTCCAGCTTGCCGGGCGTAACACCGCTGGCGGTGGTTTGGGCTACGACGCTCGATCAGATTGCTCAGATCGTTTGGGCTTGCATTGAACATACGACCCCGATCACTACTCGCGGCGCTGGAAGCGCCCTCGAAGGCTCAACTATCCCGCTTCCCAATGGGATCGTGCTTGATCTGAGCCGCATGACGCGGATTCTCAATTATTGGCCCGAAGACCTCCAGATTGAAATTGAGCCGGGCATCATCTATGACCACCTGAATAATCATCTGAAGAAAGACGGCCTGTTCTTTCCACCCTCT
>JBGOTX010000373.1:0-3031 GCA_041476705.1 Candidatus Zixiibacteriota bacterium | reverse complement strand
GTTCGGCGAAGTCACGCTGATCATTTCCATGACACCGGAAGAGGCGATGACTCTGTACCGAATCTCCAATCCCGGTTTTCCCACCATGATTCATCCGCCGCTATAGGCCGGATTGTTTGCTTCCGCTTACCATTCAGTCCGGAAACGCTCTGTCCTGCTGAAATGGGAACGGACCATTTGACGGCATGCCGTCTGTGGTGATACATTCCCTCAGGGTCGATCCGTTCCACCGCTCCGGTGGAAACGGGTTCCCGTTGGAGGTCGCCGTGGAATATGTCATGATTGAACGTCACAACTCAACTGCCGTGATCACGCTGGCACGCGGCCGGGTTAACGCTCTCGATCAGCAATTAGTCTTCGAACTATCGACCGCACTGAGTGAATTGGAGAAAGATGCATCGATCACATCGCTGGTTATCACCGGTCGCGGGAAGTTCTTCTCGTTTGGCCTCGATGTCCCGGCTTTGTACGATCTGACGCCGGACGAGTTCACACGGTTCCTGCAGGCATTTTGCGGCTTGTGTCGCGACCTGTTTCTGTTTCCCAAGCCGATTGTCGCGGCTATCAACGGCCACGCGGTGGCCGGCGGATGCGTTCTCACCCTGCCGTGCGACTCTCGCATCGCCACTGATACCGCGTCGAGCATTTCCCTCAACGAAGTCACGCTGGGAGCGGCCCTGTTTGCAAGTACGGTGGAGATGCTCAGGTACTGGGTCCGCAATCAGGAAGCGGAGCAACTGCTTCTGACCGGCCGCATGATCGATGCGAAAGAGGCGCTTCGCATTGGATTGGTAGACCAGATCGTGGAGGCCTTGAATCTCCTGCCGGTAGCTCTGTCCAAAGCCGGGGAGCTGGCCGCGCAGTACGGTCCCGGGTATGTGGCCCTGCGCCGGCTGATCCGACAGCCGATCGCGGATCGATGGCTCGGACGAGAAGATGAGTCGATCAAAGAGTTTGTCAGGATCTGGTACACGCCGGAAACCCGCCATAAAACCCGTCAGGTGCAGATTCGATCGTGAATAATGAAACGATACGAATTTGGTGAACATACCGCCGATATCATCGTGCGCGGATTCGGCGCCACGCTCGAAGAGGCGTTTGCCGCGACCGCCGAGGGGATGTTCGGGGTCATGACCGACCGTTCGCCCATCGATCAGCGTGAAACCGTCACCCTTTCGGTCGAGTCGATCGATCTCGAGGCGCTTCTGATTACGTTCTTGAGCAAGCTGATTCTGGTGTTTGAAATCGACGGCTACGTGCTTGGCGACATATCCGTATCATTCACGGGACCACATTCGCTAACGGCGGTCGGGCGCGGCGAGAAGTTTAACCGCGAAAAACATGGTCACGGTATCGTGGTTAAAGGCGCATCGTATCACATGCTCAGTATATCTGCTCCCGCGTCGGGCGAATGCACCGTGCAGGTACTGCTGGATATTTGAACCCGCTCGATACGACTCTACGCCCCTTGAGAAACCGCTCAGGATATCGTGTTGGCCAGACCCGCGAGGAATGCGGCCACCGGCTTTGTAAATAAGTTGTCGGTCCAATACTGGGTGTGGCAGAGCGGATTCCAAAAGCCAAGAATCGAACCCACCTTAATAGGGGCATCCACGACCCGGTCGTACCCCCCGCCAAGCGGGGCCAGCGGGAAAGCCAGAATATCTCTCGGGCTGTAGTAGTTGAACCAGCGGGCTTTCCGCTTCAATTCATCCGGGATATTGCGACCCGGAAATCGGATGCTCTCAACTTTGTCAAGCGCCAGCGTGAACAAGGGAATGTTGCATCCAAAGGTGACAATGCCGCACAAAGTTTCCCCGCGTTCAAAATCAGTCCATTCTCGCAAAGCCCCCGTGTAGATTTGCGACTTCTGGGCGTCCCACATGTAGCTGGAGATGATATGGCCACCCAGCGAGTGGGCCATGACCACGATCGGCGGGTTTTCGTCTTCCAGTTTCTCTTTGAGCGCATCAAACGAGTCGCGAACGCGCTCGTGAATGCGGCGGTACACACTCTGCGGGTCGTCGGGAACATACCGGTACGCCACGGCGTCAGCCAACGCGTTGATCTCAAATTTTCGTAATCCGAGAAAGTCCCGGAGCGAATACGCCCGGCATAGGTCACGGTACATCCGATCTTCTTTATCGGACAGAATGTCCGCCCAGTAGACCGGTTCAAACACCACCCGTCCGGCACTGACTCCCGCCTTGCCAAGCCGTTCGGTCAATTCCGAAATACAGGCATCGGCATAATCCCTTGTCGGCTGACCGATGCCGTGGATAACCAGCACTCCCAGTTTCTTCATACGCTCTCTCATGCTCTCTTTCACACTACCCCGTTCGTTCCCACTTGAAGTGGGCTTATCTTCGCGTCAAAAAAGAGAGGCGGTGACGGGTGGTCAAGCAAAATCGCACTATTGCCGTTTGACGACATACGAGTATCTTAATTGAAGCATGTGGAACGGACCAATCAAAGAAATAGGACCTTTTCGCTGGGAGATTGCGCCCGGCTATCAGACCGAGGCGATGAAACGGCTCGGTCTCTCTATGCGCGTTCCCGGACTCATCTACACCGATGCTCACATGCTGAGCGCCATCCTGGCCGATGACTCTCCCGATCAGGTCGCCAGCGTGGCCACCCTTCCGGGAATAATCGGCCGGTCGATCGCCATGCCGGATATCCATCACGGGTATGGCTTCCCCATCGGCGGCGTGGCCGCTTTCGACGCCCAGGAGGGAGTAATTTCCCCCGGCGGCGTCGGGTATGACATCAACTGCGGCGTGCGATTACTTCGCACCAATCTCACGCTTGAGCAAGCGCGCCCGCATATTCCAAAGCTGATCAACACCATGTTCGACAATGTGCCGTCGGGGGTGGGAGTCGGCGGCAAACGGAAACTGTCATCCCACGAAGTCGAGGAGGTGCTCGAACAGGGGGCGGGGTGGGCAGTGCGCGAGGGGTTTGGCTGGGAATCGGATTTGGAGGCGATGGAAGAAAACGGGGGTATCTCCGGCGCTGATCCTGATTTGGT
>JBGOTX010000372.1:0-3039 GCA_041476705.1 Candidatus Zixiibacteriota bacterium | reverse complement strand
TCCATGCCATCCAGAATCGACATGATCTTGGAGGTAAAGATCATGTTATTAACCGCTATAAGTACCTTCTTACTCACCACACCCTCCCTCATTCCCTGCGAAAGATGTCCCAGCGCAATGCTCTGGGAATAGAGTAATTATACGCAAAACCGGTCCATTTGCCAAGCCCCAATGCAAAACCAAGTCAACTAAAATCGGATCGCATCATAAGATGCTAAGAGACAGTTGGTTACGCGCCAATCTGATTTGAATGGCTGGGGCGATTTGAGCGGAAAGATTGCCGGTTTTTGTTGATCGTCACCTGTGCAGGTGGTAGTTAAGAATATGAAACGTACGAAGATACTGGCTACTTACGGTCCCTCGGTGGCTTCGCCCGCCAAAATCCGGGGGCTGGTTGCCGCCGGAGTCAACGCCTTTCGCATCAATTGCTCTCACGGTGACAGGGGAACTTTCACCAGCGCCATGCAGGTCATCCGGAAGGGTGTGACGGCCAGCCGTTATCCCATTGGAATCCTTTTTGATATCTCCGGCCCCAAGCTCCGGCTCGACCGATTCGAGGGGGAGTTGACGGTGCGGGCGGGCGATGAGATCACGCTTACCACATCCGGGACCGATCTAGCCAAGAGGACTATTGCGGTCAACCATCCGGCGATAATCCATTCGGTCAGAGCAGGCGAGCGGCTGTTTATCGATGATGGCCGGGTGGCCTTTCGGGTGGTGAAGGGGGGGAAGAATCGGGTTGTCGCGGAGGCGATCAATCCGGGAGTGCTTACCTCGGCCAAGGGGATCAACCTGCCGGATACGAATCTCGCGGTACCGACCATCACGGACAAGGATCGAAAAGATATCCAGTCGGCGGTGAAGTTGGGGGCCGATCTGGTGGCGCTGTCGTTCGTGCGGTCCGGGGACGATATCATTGAGGCAAAGAAGCTGATTAAGCGGTTCGGCGGGTATCAGGCGGTCATTGCCAAACTGGAAAAGCGCGAGGCGATTGAACAGCTTGACGATATCCTGCTCATGGCGGACGGGATCATGATTGCGCGCGGCGACCTGGGTGTTGAACTCCCGCCCGAAGAATTGCCGCACTTACAACGCGAAATTATTCACAAGGCCAATCGTCACCACAAACCGGTGATTGTGGCCACGCAGATGCTTGAATCGATGCGATACTCACCGAGGGCGACCCGGGCGGAGATCAGCGATGTCGCCACGGCGGTGTATGAATTTGTCGACACGGTCATGCTCTCGGCCGAAACCGCCACGGGTGAGTACCCGCTTGAAGCGGTCAGGGTAATGACGGATGTTATCGCCGCGACCGAAAAAGCGGCTCCCACCCGGCGGATCGAACTGGATGAGCATTTGATTTCTTCGCCCGCCGTTCGCGGAATAGCCGAAGCGGTCCGGGCGGGGATTGAGGTCTGCCCGACGGCGGTGATCTGCGCGTACACGACCTCCGGTTTTACCGCCGAATTGATTTCGACGCTTTACCCGCCGCAAATGATTGTGGCGCTCACCCCCGATGTCCGGGTGCTTCGCCGACTGTCACTCCGTCGCTCGGTCTACCCGGTGCAGGTCAAGCAACCGAAATCAATCGACGAAATGAAGCGGACCGCCGAGAAAGTGTGTCGCGGTTTTGGACTGGCGAAAAGCGGTGAGCGGGTTATAATCACCGGCGGCGTGCCGTTTGGATCAACAGCCCCGACCAATTTTATGCTTTTTCACGAGGTGGCTTAATGCGGCGGTTCGTGTTGTATCTGCTTATGGCGTGTGCGGCAGGTCTGTTTGTCGCACGCGATAGTTCAGCCCAGAAAACCGGCAAAAAGATCGCGGTCACGTTTGATGAACTTCCGACCGCACAGTCGTTTGTGGAAGTAAACAAAGCTGAAGTCACGAGCAAGATTCTCGATGCGCTCCGCAAGGTAAATGTCAAGGCCACCGGGTTTGTAGTGGGTGAGCGGGTGGCGACCGATGCCGATCTTCTCGGAGACTGGTTGAATAACGGGCATATGCTCGGAAGCATGACGCTTTCCAATCAGGATTTCAACGAAGTGGGGATCAGTGAGTTCATGGGGCAGGTCCGACAGGGGCAGGAGGCGCTGGAGCCGATCCTATCGAGTTTCGGCCAGAAGAAGCGGTATTTTCGCTTTCCGTTCCTGCATTATGGTCCAACGCCGGAATTAAAAGCCAAAGCCCGCGAACTGTTGGAAGCCGATAAGACGATCATTGCGCATGTTACGGTGATGAGCGATGACTTCTTGTTCAATCTTCGTCTGGAGCAACTCGGCAAGCGTGCGAATATCGCCCAGCTGGCTCAACTTATGAATGAGTATGTCAACCACGTCCTTGACGAACTGGGCCGCCAGGAGGAGTTAGCGCTGAAAGTGGCGGGACATCCGGTGGCGCACATTCTTCAACTGCGGGCCAACCGATTGAACTCGCTGTTTTGCTGGGAACTGCTCAACGCGATCAAGAACGAAGGGTACAAGTTTGTGACGCTCGACCAGGCGCTTGCCGATCAAGCGTACACCATGACCGAGCGGTACACGGAGAATCGCGGAGTGGGGTATCTTGATATGGTGGCGTTGAGCAAGAAAAAGAAGAAGTAGCTTTCGCGACAATTCAGATTCCGCTGAATCCCGATTTCCAATAGACAACGCTCGACCATTCCAGGGCCGCGCCTATGGTAATGTACACAAAGGCCAGCCAGTGACGCGGAAGGGGGGAGAGGCGCAAAAAGATGCCGAGGGCGACCATCGCGATTACGATCAGATACGATTGGATCGCCTGAAAAGCAAAGACGCAGATTTTCGGTTTGTGGGGGGAGAGTTCGCGGATGCGGGTGATATTTCGTCGCGCGATTTTCGCAAGCACCAGCCATCCCTTGACGATTCCAAGACCTGCCGCTACGACGGCAATGACAATTCCCCACAGGCCACTGTCGCCGAGCCAGAAGATCGCGCGTGTGATCAGGATCAGTCCGGCGAACGTCCAGAGTGAGGCCGCAGTGAGCACGAGGGTGCGTCGGGTGACGGCGGGTTC
>JBGOTX010000371.1:0-3051 GCA_041476705.1 Candidatus Zixiibacteriota bacterium | reverse complement strand
GGGGACATTTTTCTCGCGAGAATTAACGAAGGCCGCTCTGAGGTCAACGCCGAACATGAGGACACTCAGACCGCCCCCGGTCACAACACCGTTTCGGTGATTCTTGGCAAACACATGATAACCGATGTTGGGGATAACTTCAAAACTCGGCCCCACGTTCATCACAAATCCGGCTTGGACGTGAAACCCTGTGTTCCAGCTACTGGTCGCATCACTGGCCGGAAAGCTGAAACCGGCTCCGAAGAAAGCGTGGGGGTTCTTGTTTGATTCTGTGGCGCCGACCGACAGGGCCAGCAACACCGTCGCGAAGACAATGAACGCTCTCTTCATGAATTCCCTCCCTGAATCTGCTGAAAACGTGCGCTTGCAGTCGCAGTCTAAAGCGAGCAGACAGAAGGGGCAAGTGGAAATTGGCGGCCATTACTTTGGACGGAAGTGATGGCGGGTTATTCGGTCGCTGGGTTCCCTCTGAACCTGACCAACTGGACCCCGTTTTTAGTTGATTTACTCTCCGTCCGGACGTACCCTTGCCCGTCTGTTTGGGAAGACTTGTAGGTCAAGCCGCCTGCGGCTTGACATTTTTCGGATGTCAGAGTCAAGCGCCGGGGCGCTTGACCTACGAAGAGAAGATGAGGAGAGATTGCTTCGGTTGCCTAAGAAGGCAACGCTCGCAATGACGATCTAATGGCTGTTGTCGAGAAATCAAAGCTAGGTCCCGCGGCGATACCTTCTGCCCCCAAGAAGGAAACCATCCTTTCGGGTATGCAACCGACCGGGGCGCTCCATATCGGCAATCTCGAAGGGGCGTTGCGCAACTGGGTCGCGCTTCAGGATCAGTATTGGATGTACTGCTGTATTGTCGATCTCCACGCCCTGACCGCCGACTGGGAAGACACTTCGCGGCTGAAAGAAAACATATTCCAAATGGCGGTCGACTGGCTGGCGGCCGGGATCGACCCGGAGAAGTGCGCGCTGTTCATTCAATCCGAGGTCAAAGAGCACGCCGAACTTCACCTGATATTTTCCATGCTGATCACGGTGCCAACGCTGACCCGGCTTCCGACCTACATAGAGAAGAAAGATCAACTCGACTCATACGGCTTTTTGGGATACCCGGTTCTTCAGGCGGCGGATATCTGCCTGTACAACGCCAACAAGGTGCCGGTCGGCAAGGATCAGGAGAAGCATATCTGGCTGGCGCACGATCTGGCCAAGCGGTTCAACGCGACCTATAAGAAAGTGTTTGTCGAGCCGGAGGCGTTGTTTACGAAGATTCCGCTGATTCTGGGGGCGGATAACCGGAAGATGTCCAAATCGTACGGAAATCATATCCCGATCGACGCCACCGAAAAGCAGACGGAGAAGATACTCAAGGGGTACTACACCGATCCGGCCAAAGTGCGCAAGGGCGATCCGGGGCATCCGGAGAAGTGCCCGGTGTACCTCTTGCACCAGATATATACGCCGACGGCCAAAGTTGACATTGCGCCGCCCTGCAAGACGGGCGAACTTGGGTGTGTGGATTGTAAAATGAAACTGGTGGCCAATCTGAACGGCGCGCTGGCGCCAATCCGGGAACGGCGCATCGAACTCGTGAAGAAGCCGGATTATGTCTGGGATGTGCTCAAGACCGGCGCGGAGCGGGCGCGTCAACGGGCGCAGAATGTCATGCAAAAAGTCCGCGCGGCCATGAAAACGAATTATCGAGATTAGGACGTATGCAGGAAACCATTACCGATCCGCAGACCGATTCATATCAGGTTCAGCTGGACATGTTCAGCGGGCCGCTCGACCTTCTGCTGTATCTGATTAAGCAAGAGGAAGTGGATATCTACGATATCCCGATCGCCCGTATCACCCGGCAGTACCTGAAATATATCGAGCAGATGCAGACGCTCAATCTCGAAGTGGCCGGCGAATTCATTTTGATGGCCGCCACGCTCATCCGGATCAAGACCAAACTGCTACTTCCGCGAGACGAGAGTGATCCTGACGAGATGGATCCGCGCGAAGAACTGATTCTGGCGCTGGTTGAATACAAAAGATACAAAGAGGCGGCGGAACATTTGCGCGACCGCGCCCTGCGCGAGGAACAGTACTTTGTTCCGCCCTCGCCGGTGTCGCATTCCGTGGTAAAAGTAGATCTGAATCCGGCGACTTCGCTGTTTGATCTTTTGTCGGCGTTCCGCACCGTTCTGGCGACCAGGCAACGCGAGTTGTTTCATCAGGTCCAGCCGGAAGAGAGCTCAATGGAAGATCGCATGGCGCTCGTGCTGAACGCACTGTCGGAACAAGAGATGGCGACCTATCGGCAACTCTGTTCCGATGATCCCAAGAGAATGATCGCCGTGGTCACGTTCATAGCCGTTCTGGAACTGGCCCGCACCCGCCGGATATCGGTCGAGCAGTCCTGGCCGTTCGCGGAAATGCGGGTGTATCGAGGCACGCGATTCGCCGAATCGGGGCCGCTAGATGAACTGGTGGACTATGCCGGGGTCGAACAAGAAGGAGAACTACAATGATGTCTGCATCGAACATACATGCCACCGTAGAAGCGCTGATCATGGCCTCGCCCGAACCATTGCCGGTGGCCAGAATCTGCGATGTGGTGGCGGACCTGACGCCATCGAAAGCGGCCGAGGCCGTGGCCCAGCTCAACACCCGGTACGCCGACGGGAACTCGTCGTTCCGTATCCGCGAACTGGCGGGCGGATATCAGTTCTATATCCTGTCGGATTTCACCGGGTATGTAGAAGAATTATTCACTCGGCACCGGAAACTTCGCCTGACCCAGGCGGCGCTTGAGACGCTGGCCATTATCGCATACAAACAGCCGACCACCAAGTCGGAGATCGAGTATATTCGCGGCGTGGCGTCGGATGGCGTTGTGCACACTCTGCTTGAGCGGAATATGATCGCCATCACCGGTCGAGCCAAGGGCGTCGGCAAACCGCTTCAGTACGGAACGACCGAGGAGTTCCTCAAGTTTTTCGGTCTGGCGGGACTTGATGATCTTCCCAAACCGGCAGAGATCGAGGAATTGATGGCGGC
>JBGOTX010000370.1:0-3055 GCA_041476705.1 Candidatus Zixiibacteriota bacterium | reverse complement strand
GCGATCACTCCGATGTCATGGCCTGCCGCTCGACCGGTTTTGGCTTCTGGGCCTCCGGGTCGGTACAGGAAGTCATGGATTTCGCCCTCATCTCCCAGGCGGCCGCCCTAGCCAGCCGGATTCCCTTTGTCCATTTCTTCGATGGTTTCCGCACTTCGCACGAAGTACAGAAGATTGAAGAAATCACTTTTGACGACATGCGGGACCTGATCGACGAGCGCCTCATTTCGCAACATCGGGCCCGGGCCTTGTCTCCCGATCGACCGACGATCAAAGGCACTTCTCAGAATCCCGACGTCTTTTTCCAGAGTCGCGAAGCGGTCAACAGCCACTACCTTGCCGCCCCGGCCATAGTCCAGAACATGATGGATCGCTTTGCGGCAGTGGTTGGTCGCCAGTATCATTTGTTTGACTATTACGGGCATCCCGAAGCCGAAAACGTGATAGTCGTCATGGGAACGGGCGCTGAAGTTGTGCATGAGACGGTCGACAATTTGGTGGCCAAAGGGGAACCGGTCGGTCTCATCAAGGTCCGCCTGTATCGGCCCTTCTCGGTCGATGCTTTCGCGGCGGCTCTCCCCCGCACCGTGCGCCGGATAGCCGTGCTCGACCGCACCAAAGAGCCCGGCGCGATCGGCGAACCGCTCTATACCGACGTGCAAACCGCTATAAACGAGGGGATCGAACGCGGACTCATTTCCTCGCGCCGGTTGCTTGTAACCGGTGGACGGTACGGCCTGGGCTCGAAAGAATTCAATCCGCCGATGGTAAAGGCGGTCTTCGACGACCTCAAGACCAACGACTCGCGCGCTCACTTCACTGTCGGTATCAACGACGACGTCACCCACTTGTCGCTGACTCCCGACTGGTCGTTCGATCTTGAGGGGGACAATTTCAGAGGTCTGTTCTACGGCCTCGGGGCCGACGGCACGGTCGGAGCCAACAAAAACTCAATCAAAATCATCGGTGAGAATACCGACTTTTACGCTCAGGGGTATTTTGTCTACGACTCCAAGAAAGCCGGCGCGGTGACGGTTTCGCACGTCCGGTTCGGCAAGGAATTAATTCGCAAACCGTACCTGATCCGGAGCGCCCAGTTCGTGGCTTGTCACAACGTGTCATTTATCGAAAAATACGACATGGTTGACAATCTGATTGAAGGCGGCACGTTTCTGCTCAATTCCCCTTTCAGCGCCGATGAAGTCTGGGATAAACTGCCGCGCGAAGTCCAGCAACAGTTAATCGACCGGAAGGCGAAGTTTTACGTCATCGACGCTGTCAGCATGGGGAAACAGCTTGGTCTCGGCGCCCGCATCAACATGATCATGCAGACCGCCTTTTTCGTTATCTCGGGGATACTGCCGCGCGACAAAGCAATTGCGGCCATCAAGAAAGCCATCGAGAAAACCTATGGCTCCAAGGGCGAAAAAGTTGTCCAGATGAACTACAACGCGGTTGACGCGGCGATCGATGGACTCAAGCAGGTCAACTATCCGGCCCGGGTGACTTCAACCACCTCCCGCCCGCCCATCGTGCCGGACGACGCTCCCGATTTTGTTAAAGAGGTCACGGCCGAAATCATCGCCGGTCGGGGCGATGACCTGCCCGTCTCGGCGTTTCCCGACGACGGTATCTATATGACCGCCACCACGCAGTACGAGAAGCGCAATATCGCGGTCGATATCCCGGTCTGGGAAAAGGAACTGTGCATTCAGTGCAACATCTGCTCCATTGTCTGCCCGCACGCCGCCATCAGACCAAAGGTGTACGACAAGAAGTTTCTGGAGGGCGCATCCGCCGACTTCAAGTGGATGGAGGCCATGAAACCGCTCACCGGCATGGCGTATACTCTGCAGGTGTACCCGGAAGACTGCACCGGCTGTGAAATCTGCGTGATGGCCTGCCCGGCGATCAAAAAAGACGCGGACGGAAAGAAGACCGACTTCAAGGCGATCAACATGGCGTTTCAGGCGCCGATCCGCGAGCGCGAGCGGGCCAATGTGAAGTTCTTTGAAAAACTCCCTGAAGTAGACATCAAGTTGATAAATCTCGAGACGACCAAAGGGTCGCAGTTCGTCAAGCCGCTCTTTGAATTTTCCGGCGCCTGTTCGGGGTGCGGCGAAACGCCCTATGTCAAACTGGTGTCGCAACTGTACGGTGATCGAGCCCTGATGGGGAACGCCACCGGATGCAGTTCTATTTACGGCGGTAATCTTCCGACCACCCCCTATTGTCAGCGGGCTGACGGGCGCGGCCCGGCCTGGTCCAATTCGCTGTTCGAGGACAACGCCGAGTTCGGGTTCGGTATGCGGCTGACGGCCGACAAGCTCAAGGAATACGCCCAGCAACTCGTCCGGAAACTTGTCCCGGATATGTATGACGAACTGGTGACGATTAATCAGAAATCACAGCAGGGGATCGAAGACCAGCGGGTGGTGGTGGAGAAACTCCTTGCCCGTCTCGACAAACTCAAATCGAGCGACGAAATCATGGCGCTCAAGAGTATTGCCTGGTTTCTGGTAAACAAATCGGTTTGGATTGTCGGCGGCGACGGCTGGGCGTACGATATCGGATTCGGCGGCCTGGATCATGTTCTGGCCTCCGGCATGAATGTCAATGTACTGGTGCTTGACACCGAAGTCTACTCGAACACCGGCGGCCAGATGTCCAAGGCCACCCCCCGCGCCTCGACCGCCCAGTTTGCGGCGGCGGGCAAACCGACCCCCAAGAAAGACCTCGGTCTCATGATGATGTCCTACGGCAACGTATATGTGGCCCAGGTGGCCATGGGCGCCAGCCACAATCAGACGGTCAAAGCGATCGTGGAAGCCGAGAAATACGACGGTCCCTCGCTGGTCATCGCTTATTCCCATTGTATCGCCCACGGCATCACCATGGCTCACGGGCTGGATCAGGAAGAAATGGCCGTCAAGAGCGGTCATTGGCTGTTATACCGATACAACCCCGACCTCATTCGGCAAGGGAAGAATCCCCTTCAACTGGACAGTAAAGAACCCACGATCCCGTTTGCGCAGTACGCCTATACCGAGAACCG
>JBGOTX010000369.1:0-3071 GCA_041476705.1 Candidatus Zixiibacteriota bacterium | reverse complement strand
GGCGAATCTTAACAGGGCCGACCGGAGGCCCATCTTCGCAAGATGCCAAAGCGATAGCAACGGCAAAAGCCAATGACTGATACAACAATTTCCTCATTACGCCCTTCATGCTATGGACAACATAATATATGATCGTTTCCCCGGCCGTCAAGACAAACTTAGGTCCCTTGTTCCGCTCCTGAAATCCCCTATATTCCCCCCATGTCCTCACCGACCAAACGCACAGTCGCCCTGACTACCCTCGGATGTCGGCTCAATCAGTATGAGACCGAGAAGATGGCGGCCGAGATGTATCGGTTCGGGTTCGAGCGGGTCGATATCGATTCCCCGGCTGACCTCTATATCATCAATACCTGCACGGTCACGCATCGGGCCGATTCGGACTCCCGTCAGGCGATTAGTCGCGCGGCGCGTGAAAACCCCAACAGCCGGATAGTTGTGGCCGGGTGTTATGTCGACAACGACCCCGAGCGAATCGCCGGCATGGAGGGGGTGGATGTCATTATCCGCAACAGCGAGAAGGTCGATATCGCCTCCATTCTGCCGCGCCACCTTCCCGACCTGTTCGATCACGAACCGGAAAAAGGGTGTAGCGAGGCGATTTCGGATTTCTATGGGCACAACCGGGCCTGGCTGAAGGTCGGCGACGGGTGCAATCAGTGGTGCACGTTTTGTATTCTGCCGACTGTCCGCGGAAGACTAAGGAACCGTCCGGCGGCGGAGATTATTGCCGAAGTTGCAAGTTTGGTCGCGAACGGATTTGAGGAAGTCGTGCTGACGGGGATTCACCTGGCGCATTACAAGAATCAGAAAGTTGAACCGTACGCCAAGAATCTGGCGGCGCTCTGCCGGCTCATTCTCGAACAAACCGAGGTGAAACGTATCCGGCTGTCATCGATCGAGCCGCAATCGGTGCGCGATGACCTGCTCGAGGTTTATTCCAACTCCAAAGGCCGTATCTGCCGTCACTGGCATGTGCCGTTGCAATCGGGGTCATCGCGTGTTTTAAGAGCGATGCAGAGGCCGTACGATCAGAACACCTATTTGCGTCGGGTGACGGCGATCAAGGAAGCAGTGCCAAACACGATTATCGGCGCGGATGTGATTGTCGGATTTCCGGGCGAGACCGATGACGATTTTGACAAGACGCGCAAAGTGGCGGAGTCGGGATTGATCGATTACCTGCACGTGTTCAGTTACTCCGATCGTCCGGGAACGCCGGCGGCCAAACTCCCGGACAAAGTGCCAACCGATGTGGTCAAAGAGCGCAACGCGATCCTCACGCGGCTGTCGCACCGGCTCCGGATCGCCGCGCATGAACGGCAGGTAGGGGAGACGCTCGGCGTGATCGCCGAACACAAACAGATTGGGGATGAGTATTTCTGGGGGGTGGCGGACAATTATATCAAGGTGAAGCTTCCGGGGCATCTGAGCGGCGGGAGAGAGATCGTGACGATGCGAATCACGGGCTCGTGCGGGGAGTATGTGGAGGGGGAAGAGGTGGGGGTATCTAAGGGGCGACAAATCCCGAATTGAAACGGCAGACGGGGGCGTCTGCCTTGCACAAACAATCATTGGTGTCGAATCGTTACTGCTAGACCCCAGGTCTTCGCCCGGGGTGACAGAAGAGGGGCAGATTTTGTCAGCCGCGAAGACGCGGCTGACATACGAAGAAGTTCGTGTCTCGATTACGCTCGACACGACGCATGAATGAAGAAGATGTCGAAACCACAAGGGATTTCGACCTACGCGAACCGACACAAAATTAATCGCCTCGCGTCGCCCTTCGACTCCGCTCAGGGCGACGTCAATTAGGCGATGTCCGCCCCAGGTCAAACCTACCTTTCTTTCCGCCGATCAGCGGAAAAGTCTTCCGGCTGAGGTTGGTGGCTCATCATGTCGGTGAGCCCGTCGCACATCGCGTAATCCATTTACACACAATCGGTTTGGTCGGGTAATGTCCTGTCGTGGAAGGGCTCGGCACACCCGTTGCAATACGGGAGTCCGGATAAAAGTACGTTTTGCAAAGAGTATATGACAGAAGACAAAGACAATAAGCCGATTGAGGCCCCCAAGGACGAGACGCCGGTCGCGGCTCCCGCCAAGAAGAAGTCGGGGATGATTCGGTACATCATATTCGGCGGAATCGGACTAGTAGCGGTGCTGGCGGTGTCGGTGGCGACTGTCCTGTTGCTGGGCGGATCACCGCCCAAACCGAGTGATTCAATCGCCGATGCGGCCGATTCAACCGTTTCGAAAGATACTCTCGCGAAGACTCCGCGAACGGCCGAGGATTCCATGCAAAGGATCGTAGATTCCTTAACCGGAACAAAAGAAGACACGTCGATCTTAGCCGAAGTCAAACGCAACCTGGCGGCGCTCGATTACCGACCGGATTCAAACAATTCGCTCCCGCCCGACAGCGCGACAGCAGTGAAAGATTCTCTGACGGCTATGAGCTGGATAGAAAAGGAAAAGGCGCGGCTGGGCGACAAAGAAAAGGCGCTCACCCTTAAGGAAACCGAACTGAACAAGCTGGATAAGCAGGTTTCGAGCAAGTTAATCAAGCTTGAACAGGCCACCACCACGCGCGTATCCGAACTGGCCCGACTGTATGACGGCATGGAAGCCCGCACGGTGGCGAACATGATGGCCAATCTCGATGACACGACGATCGTGTCGTTACTTCCGAGAATGAAACAGAAGAATGCCTCTGCGGTACTCGGACTGATGCCGCCGCAACGCGCGGCGAAATTGTCCAAACAGATGATAGAGGTAGCGGAGAACTAATGCCGACGGTCGCACCCGACATCCTCACTTCCCTTCTGGGGGTCACGCCCGCCAAGGGCGCGGGAGCAAACAGCCCGTCGAGCGCGCTGGGTGTTTCCGATGTGGCCGATGGGTCGCTCGTCTTTTCGGATATTCTCGGACTATTCAGTAATGTTGGGATGTCACCTAATACGGCCGGAAAACAGGTCCTCAGCGACGATCCATTCAATGCACTCGTGACCAAAAAATTGAGCGGGCTCAATGATCCCGTGTGGATGCTTGGCCGGCCCGAAGCAGTGGCC
>JBGOTX010000368.1:0-3075 GCA_041476705.1 Candidatus Zixiibacteriota bacterium | reverse complement strand
CCCGGTGCGTCCCGGGACGGATTTTTCGTAGATCAAAATCTGTTCGTTCACGTTGCTTATTCTTTCACTCTATACTCGTCATTGCTCCACTTCGTCATTACTCTACTTCGTTACTGCTCCACACTCGTCATTGCGAGTGTCACGCGCTTCGCGTGACCGAAGCAATCACTCCTATTTCTTCTCTTCCGGCTCGGGCCGTGGTGTCAGGCGTCCCCTCCTGACACTCTTACTACTTCTTTCCCTCAGGCGGAGGCGGATTCTTTAATTTCTCCAACCTCTCGCGCACGTCGGCCGTATCCGGCGAAGTCGGATTGTTTTTGAGAAATCCCTCATAGGCGCTGATGGCCGCCGCCGTGTCACCCTTGCGGGCCAGCGTGTATCCGACATAAAATTCTGCGTCCGGCGCAAACGGCATGCCCTTGAAATCCTTCACGATCGCCTGATACTCCGCTACCGCCTCATCCCATTTCTTCGTGCGGACCAAGACATTGGCCATCGCCATCCGGCTTTCACCGGCCATAGCGGGCGTTGCCTGAAAATCTTTCGTGATCGCTTGAAACGCGGTTATCGCCTCATCGTATTTCTTGGCGCGGCGAGTCATATCGGCCAATGCCATTCGGCTTTCAAAGGCCAGTGAATCGGTCGGCTTGACCGCGATAACTTTCTGGTACCAGCCGGTGGCATCGTCCAACTTCCCCCGGTATTTATATTTGTCGGCGATCCTGAATGACAGTTCCCGGCTCGAATCTTTTTTCGACTGGCCCAGCAGGTCGGCCAGCGTGCCGATCCCGTTCTGATAATCATCCAGTTGCTTCAAAAAAGGATCGGTCTCCATATACCCGATCACCCGGTCAATCTCTTCGCCCTTCTTGTCGAGCAGGACCAATGTCGGATACCCCGATATGGCCATCTCGCGGGCCAGCGTGGTGTCAACCTCGGCGTCGACTTTCACCAGCACGACTTTCGTCTTGAAATACCCTGTTGCCTTGGCGCTTTGGAACACGACCGTGTCCATCTTGTGGCACCAGCTTCACCACTCGGTGTAAAATTTAACCAGTACCGGCTCGCCGGCTTTGGCTGAAGCCGCCTTTCCTTCCACAAATGTATTGTAGAACGGCGCCCCCTTGTCGGTCACCAGTCCGGCCGAAACCGAACCGACCGCCGCAAGTAGCAGGGCCAGGACCACAAAAATGTGAACCTTTTTCATCGGAACTCCTTGTATGTAGGAACTTAGTTGTTTCACTCTGTCTCCGATTGATGAAAGTCGTCGCCGAGCACCGCCTCCAGCACCAGCGTCGCCTCATCCACGAATTCGCGCGGAACCATAATCACGTTGATCGCCTTGGGCGAATTCAGCAATTGCGAGGTGTAGGTCGCGTCGACCCCGTACGCTTTGAACGTCGATGACATCACAATCGACGGTATATTGCGCGACTCCAGCGCCCCGCGGGCGAGCGATGAATTGAAATCATTGGGGATATCACACACCGGCACCCAGCTCTGATCGGGCGTCGTGGCAGCGGTACGGGGAGCCAGTTTGTCGACCAGCGGCTGGTTGCAGTCCGGACACATGGTGATCCCGGGACGGTATTCGTACCGGCAGTTGGCGCAGAACGGCATGTTACGCCCCCCTCTTTTGCCAGCGATCGCCCAGCGCGCCGGCCAGAATTTCGTCCGCCTCGCCCGCGAGCGACTCCGGCACGGAAATCTCAAACGGCGCCGCTCCGCTCGTGTAAAACAACGTTAGCGGCAGACCGGCCGTGCCGAAAAACCCGGAGCGCGAATGAACAAACACCGGTATCTCGCACGACGCCAAGAGTTCCTTCGCGAAATCGGCCGTCATCTGATCGCGCACATATCCGATCACCGTCCACTCGACCGCCTTCGAATCGCCGGGCAATTCATGGCCACAGATATGGCACTCGGTAGCTCCGTCCACCAATACCGCCTTACATTCGGGACAATACGCCACTGGTCGCCAGCTCCTTCAGCCCATCAACCAGCTTGACAATATCCGCTTCGGTTCGTTTTTCCGTGGCCGCCACAATCAGGCAGTCATCCATCCCGCGGTACCATCGTCCGGCATCGATTCCGGCCAGCACTCCGCGCTTGAGCATGCCGGCGATAATTTCTTTGGCCGGTCGCGGCGTGCGCACGGCGAACTCGCGGCCGAACGGATGCTTGAAATACGGCACGTACCCGTCAATCCCGCTTATCGCTTTATAAGCGCTCTGGGCATGGTCAAACGACAGCAAAGCAACTTTCTTAAGCCCGGATTTTCCAAGCAAGCTCAGATACACCGTCGCCGCCGTGGCGCACAGCGCCTGATTGGTGCAGATATTCGAGGTCGCCTTTTCGCGACGGATATGCTGTTCTCTGGTCTGCAGGGTCAGCACAAACCCGGTCTTCCCTTCAATATCTTTGGTCCGCGCCGCCAATCGGCCGGGGAGATTGCGAACCAGCGCCTTGGTGGCGGCGAAAAATCCGAGAATCGGTCCGCCAAACGACATCGGTATGCCGAGCGGCTGGCCTTCGCCCACCGCGATATCCGCGCCGTACTCCGCCGGTGTTTTCAACAGTGCCTGGGCAATCGGATCGACCGACATCACCACCAGACCGCCCACCTTGTGAGTCATCGCCACTACCGGGTCGATATCTTCGAGCAATCCGAAAAAGTTCGGTTGCTGGACAATGACACAGGCGGTCTTCTCGTCGACAATATCTTCAAGCCGCCCCGCATCGAGCACGCCATCCTTCATCGGCGCCGTGACAATTTCCACATCTCGTGGCGACAGGTAGGTATGAATCACCTCGCGATACAGCGGATTGAGCGTCTCGGCCAGCACAACTTTCTTTCGGCCGGTGGCGTTGAGGCACAAAATCGAAGATTCCGCCGCCGCCGTGCCGCCGTCGTACAGCGAGGCGTTGGCCACATCCATACCGGTAAGCCGGCAGATATGCGTCTGAAATTCGTAAATAACCTGCAGTGTCCCCTGCGCCACCTCGGCCTGATACGGCGTATAGGCGGTCATGAATTCCGGGCGGCTGATAATGGCATTCACCGCCGCCGGAATG
>JBGOTX010000367.1:0-3077 GCA_041476705.1 Candidatus Zixiibacteriota bacterium | reverse complement strand
GGGGCTGTATTTCTTTACGGTTGAAATCTGGGACATCTTTGACCGGTCGTTTGAAATCGAGCATCTTGCGCACAGGAGCAGTATTGAGTCGCTTGAATCGTTGCGCAATATGCAACAACTCTCGCTGTCGGCGGTCTGGCTATTTTATTCGGGGGTGATGATCGTTCTGGGGATCTGGCGGCGTCTCCGCGCCTTGCGAATGGGCGCAATCGTCCTGTTTGGTATCACCATCCTGAAAATTTTCCTCTGGGACCTGAGTTTCCTGTCCGGGTTGTATCGAATATTTTCATTCCTGGGACTCGGCGTGATATTGCTGGCCGTGTCGTTTGCGTACCAGCGGTACAAATCGCTGATTTTTGGAACGGATACAGTCGGGCAATCGACCTGAAACCATCGATTGAGCTCAGAGGATAATCAACTCCATCTGCCTCGGACAGAGGAATCGCGCTCCCTGCTCGGTCACTACGATATCCTCCTCTAGACCGACACATCCGATTCCGGGCAACATGATTTCCAGCTCGAGTGTCAGCACGTTGCCGAGTTCGAGAGGTATCGAGGGCGACCGTCCGTACCGCTCCCACTTCGGACCGAGAATCGCGCCGCCATCGTGAACACTTCGCCCCAATTGATGCCCCAGCGCATGCTGATATTCTTCGTATCCATTGTCGCGGAGCATCTGTCGGGCGATTGCATCGACTTCGTGTCCGAGTTTCCCCGGTTTGCAGTGATGCCCCGTTTCGGTGATGATTTCCACAACGGTGTCAAACGCATCCTTGAGTTCATTCGGGACCGACCCGTGTGACTGCGAAAAATACGCCAGCCGCTGAATATCCGAACAGTAATTGTCCAACCGGACTCCGAAATCGACATGCAACAGGTCACCCCGCGTTAGACGGGCCTCGGTCGGGTGGCCATGACCGGGATCGGACTTGTCGCCCGCATTGACGATTGTCGGAAATGATGGCGTCCCGCCTGTCGCAACAATATGCCGGTCGATAATGGCGGCAATTTCTATTTCCGACAACCCCGGCTTGATCTCTTTGATCGCCCGCTCCCAAACTTCCACCGCCGCGTCGGCGGCATGGGACAACAGGTCGACTTCGGCGGACAATTTGCGTGAGCGGAGGCGCGAGCAGATCGGCTCCGACGAAACAAATCGTTCAACAAACGGCGTATTTTTCAGATAGTCGCACAATTGGAGATACATCCCGTGCGTAAGCCCATCCGAACCGGTGTCATCGATGGAATAATTGAGCGCAATGGTCTTTGGATTGATTTCGCCGAGCAATTTGCGAATGTCGCTCCCCACCCCCTGCGTATATGGAATTACTTTTGTGAAATGCCCGCTCTTACTGAACAGCGCCTCGTCGAAATTCCCGATCAGGGCAACGGCTTCACCGGACTTCGTGAAAATGAAAAACGACTGCCAGGTGACATCGCTCCCGATCACCAACGGCATGACCGGATCGGCCATCATCGGGGTCTCGCGTACAAACACCATCCATATGTCGATATCGAATTCTTTCAGGAGTCCGACCGCCTGTTCGATTTTCTGTTTGTTGAGGTCCATGAGACTTAATCGTAAGCAACCGACTATTTACAGCTTCCGCTCCCCCGGCCCGTCATACTCAAACGGCGGTGGACCCAGCGGGCGCATCGGTTTCTCGCGCATCATTTCTTCGTAGGCATGGGCCAACAGCCCCGGCACCCGCGAGATGATGAAAAATCCTTTGCCGAGCCGCCAGTCGAACCCCATGTCGGAAATGACCGCCGCAATCGCGCCGTCGACATTGATCGGAAGCGCCTTGCCGCTTTTCTTCTCAAACGCTTTCTCCAGCGCCTTCACCAACTCAATATGCTTCCCGCCGAACCCGTGGCGGGCGGCTATCTCAAACAGCTTGCCGGTGCGGGGATCGATCTTGTGGAGCCGGTGTCCGAGTCCGGGCATGCGACGGTTCTGTTCGGTCAGCCAGTTGACCAGTTTGTCGGCTGTCTGCTCCCATGATTCGATTTCCGGCCGCTTCTTCACCCAGTCCTGCAGTATACGGGCCGACTGCTCAATCGCACCGCCGTGGGTGTCGCCGATCACCAGCACTCCCCCGGCAATTGCGGCATTGAGCGAGTTGCCGCCCGAAAGCACGGTGCGCGTACCCAGAACCGAGGGCGGCGAGGCGCCGTGGTCGATTGATGACACCAAAATCGCGTTCATCAGGGCCGCTTCAGCGGGAGTGGGGCGCTCACCTTTCAGGATGAGATAGACCGCCTCCGCGTACGAAAGATTTTCCATGATATCGGCGATCTGGTATCCGCGCACGTTGATCTTTCCGGGGCCGATATCGGTGATTGCCGTTTTCCATTTTTCGTCAGACATAAGTATCCTTTAGGTAATCGGAGATCCGCCGTTCCGCTAATCGCGAATAGAGTCCTTTGGAACATATTGTTTGATAAACACCAGCCACTGGGCCTGCAGACTGTCGAGCGGCACCCCTAGCGTCTTCATCACGCTTGAATCGAAAGACGTCTTTGACACATACAGTTCGCACAACTTCTGAGGACCGTACGCCCCCAGAATACTTGCGCAAAACGAGGCCGCCTCGCCCGACTGGTACCGCTCTTCATCGGAGTTGGTGGCTGTGTCAACCGCCAGTTCTGCCAGCCCGATCAGCTTGCCGGCATTTTTGTATCCGATGGTCGAGGCGTGATAGTTTTGTCCCGAAAAATCAAAGAGCGAAATCAGGCCGTGCTTGAGAAATTTGTGGCGCGGCGGATCGGGCGCCCACCGAGGCAGAAGGTATTGCATCAGGGTGGGGCCGTAAAAGCTTGGCAACCAGAAATGGATTGCGGCTGAATCGGCATACGGATACTTTCGCCCGGTCATGGCTCTGCCCTGACCGAAACCAGTATAATAGTAGACTTTCAACGTGTCGGTAAGCGGCGGCATTCCCAACATCTCTTCGACTTTTTTCACGGCTGTCGTATAACCGGCGGCCATACCGGTGAGCGTGCTCTCAAGCGGATGTTTGGGCGGGTAAATAATCTTGATGTTCTGGTACGTGAATGTCTTCCAGTCGGCATAG
>JBGOTX010000366.1:0-3091 GCA_041476705.1 Candidatus Zixiibacteriota bacterium | reverse complement strand
CCTGGCAGAGCTCCGGGCCGGTCGGCAGGTATCGGTCCTTCGTAATCTTGTTGAGCGCCACCACGTACTTGCCGAACGGATGTCTGGTGTCGCCACCGGGAATCATCAGGTGGCCGATCGAATAATACGTCGGAATGCGATCCACCACTTCCCATGTCCCCAGTTTCCACTTGACGATTTCCGAGGAAAGGAACATCGAAGTGTATCCGTATCCCTTTCCGTCAAACTCGGTGTGGAGCGGGCCGAGACCCGGATTCTGTACTTCGCCGGCTATGGTGGATTCATACTTTACGATGGGGATACCTTCGAATTCGCCAATAAAATCCTTGTTGGCGACGGCCTGCTTGAATTTGGTGAAGGAGTGAACCGGAATCAAGGCGGCCAGCTTGCCGCCGGCCACGATATATTCACCACTCGGATCGACGTCACACCCGTGTGGCGACTTGGGCGTTGGCAGATAGTACATCATCCCGGGAAAATCTTTGGGATTGAGGACCGTCACCTGCTGAATCACCTCACTCTGCGCGATCTGTGCCTGGTCGACCCAGTTGTGATAATACTTGCAGGGCATGATCTGACCTTTACCCTCGGCCACCAACTGCTCGGCCATCTTCCAGTTGACGGCGGCGACAAAGTCCTTGTCGTTCTGCGAAGCATTCACTTCCAATTGGGTGTTTGCCTGCTCCGAATTGTACGAGGTGAAGAACGACCAGCCGTAGGAGGGACCCTTACCTGACCGGGACAGGTCGTAATCAATTCCCGGCACCAATAGCTGGAAAGCGATCTTCATGTGGCCGGTGGCCGAGTCGACTTTGATAAAGGAGATCGTGCCCTTGAAATTCTCTTTGTACGTATTGATCGGGACGTCCTTCTGCGGAATCGGCAAGCTGAAGCGGGTCGAGGCCACCACATATTCGGTGCTCGGCGTGATAAAGGGGGAGCCGTGGTTGCCGCCGGAGTTCGGAATCTCTATTGTTTCATCGGTCTCAAAAGTCGAAAGGTCGAGGCGGGCCACCCGCGGTGTGTTGTTGCCGTTGATGAACAACCAGCGGCCATCGATGGAATCGTTGGTGCGGGACAATTGTGGGTGGTGGGCGTCATCCCACGGCACAAAGCCATGTGAGGTCATGAGCAAGCCCTTGGTCTCTTCGGAATATCCATAGGCCTTTTCCGGGTCCTGGCTGAACACCGGGATGACTTTGAATAGGCGTCCCGAAGGCAGGCCGTATACCGATACCTGCCCGCTGAATCCGCCCGACATGAAGGCATAGAACTCGTCGTAACTGCCGGGAGCGACATATACCTTGGCGGCGGCATCACCAAATCCGCCGACCTCATCTTTTTTGAGATTGCATCCGGCCACCAAAGCCAGCCCGGCTATAACGCCGAGAATGGCCGCAGGGCGCGCGATTTTCACTCTCCTCATCGGTTTCTCCTTCCTGTATCTATTCCCGTGCTATCAGAACATGTTTCATTCGTTACGCTACTTTGTCGTCGCTGGTGCGGGCGGCGGGGGTGGCGTGCCGAATCCGGGCTGTTGCTCGGCCGGCAAGGCCGGCTTGTCCGCTTCGGAGCGCAGGAACTCAAGCAGTTGTCGCGCCATCTCCGGCGTGATTCCCTGAATCGTCATGTACTGAGCATACTGGGCCACCAGCTTTTTCCCCTCCGGGTGGAGCTTGCCCATTTTTTCCGCATTCTGGACTTGATTAAGTACATAAGCGGCCGAACGGCGCTTCGTAACGTCGCGGAGCGGCGGTCCGGTCTTGCGCATATCCAGATAGTGGCAGGTGGCGCATTTTTGCACGAAGATCGCTTTCCCTTGTTCCGCCATGGCGGCGTCGACCGGACCAAGTTGCGGGGCTTCGGTCACCGGGCCGATTCCGTTTTCAACCTCAAAATCAGTGAGATTACCGGCTGTCCAGCGGGCGTCTTTCTCCGCCTGAGTTTCGGGCTTTGATGAGCACCCGAACATGATCATGCCGGTGGCCGTGAGACAAACCAGCAATACCGTGAGCTTTGTTACCAGCTTCATACTAATGTATCCTTTTTGAATAAAGTGTTGTATATGATCGACTCAACGCCCCGGCTCATCATGGCAACTCCATAATGGGTAGTCCAGAGTGCGAATAATGCAGAATGCGCAGGTTCCGACGCCAAACTGTTCATATCAATCACGTCCGTAGCGCCTGCTGGTGAATGTCTTTGGCCAGTGTCGCCAGCGTAGTTTTGGTAAGCATCTTCTTCAGATCTTCCCGCCGTTTGGCCCAGGACTCGTGAAGCGGGCAGGGGACCTCTTCGCCACACCCGGGCAGGCCTAGGGCGCACTGCGAAAACAAACCCAGACCGTCGACCGCCGCCACGATATCGATCAGCGGGATTCCTTTGGCCGGTCGGGCCAGTCCGACACCGCCGTTGGGGCCGCGAAACGATTCCATTATATGTGCCTCGGTAAGAATTTGCATGATTTTAGTTAAGAAGTGAAATGAAAGTTCGAGCTCCTCCGCCAGTTCCCGGATGGGGATAAACTTGCGGTCCTCGCGCATCTCTTTGAGCGTGACCAACAGCGCGGCCCGGATGGCATAGGTGCAACCTTTAGAAAATAGCACGGCTCATTCCAGATTTAAGAGTCTTCTGTCCGCTAATGTAGTAGTATGATCGGCAGCGTCAAGCAGAAATCGAGAATTTTTTCACAGATGGACAAAAACAGTCCGATATTCACATAACTTTATGTGAGGCAAAAGAATTAGACGCCACGTAATCGGCCCCGCCGCGACTGGCCAACGCCACACGGTCGGCCGAGCGAAGGATTGCTATACGCGAGTGGCTCACCGCCGGCGGTCGAATTTTCAGCGCGGCTGTTTGGATTGGCCGAAAAACAGCTTTCCCATAATAATTTCGGCCAGGCAGAATTTTGTAAAAGCCGACTTAATCAGGTTCGCGCCCACGAAGACGCCGAGAATCAGCCACCATGGCGAAACCAGCCAGGTGAGAAGGACCGATGCCAGAACCAGCGTTCCGGCCAATATTCTCACGGAATGTTCAACCGTCATACGTGCATACCCTCCGAATTGATATTACAAAATGAACCGAT
>JBGOTX010000365.1:0-3096 GCA_041476705.1 Candidatus Zixiibacteriota bacterium | reverse complement strand
CTTCAACGGGTATCGTCCGCAGTTTTATTTTCGGACGACGGACGTGACGGGGATCGCGCAGTTGCCGGCCGGGGTGGAGATGGTGATGCCGGGGGACAACGTGACGATCGAGGTGGAGTTGATCACGCCGATCGCGATGGAGAAGGAATTGCGTTTTGCGATCCGCGAGGGCGGCCGAACGGTCGGCGCCGGCGTCATCGCCGATATTTTGGACTATGAGAAACTTTGTTGACGTAAGAGAGACTGATTGTGCCGAGAGAAAGAATTACGCTGGCCTGCGGTGACTGCAAACGCCGCAACTATGATACGATGAAGAATAAGCGGTTGCATCCCGACCGGGTCGAGTTTCGCAAGTTTTGCCCGCACTGCAACAAGCATACCGCCCACAAGGAGACGCGATAGGTAACGCGAGATTGAGGCCAGTAGCTCCAATGGTAGAGCGCCGGTCTCCAAAACCGGATGCTGGGGGTTCGAGTCCCTCCTGGCCTGCCATATTATAGAAGGAAGCAGATTCGCCCGTGCTAAAGCTGAAACAGTACGTTAAAGACACCATGGCCGAGCTTCGCAAGATGTCCTGGCCGAGCAAAGACGAGCTCATTGGCTCGACAGTTGTCACCGTGGTCGTCTCCGTGATTATCGCTGTGTTCATCGGCATCGTTGATCGAGTGCTGGTGATACTCATGAAGGCCATTTTCGGCGGGGGAGTGGGCGGGTGATGGCTCTGCGTTGGTATGTTGCCCACACCTATTCAGGGCACGAGCAGAAGGCCAAGACCTACCTCGAGTCGGCGGTGGTCAACTCGGGGCTTCAGGACCGTTTCGGCAAAATCCTGATTCCGACCGAACAGGTCACCGAGATGAAGCAGGGGAAGCGGGCCACTTCGACCAAGAAGTTTCTGCCGAGTTATATCTTGATCGAGATGGACCTCGACAAAGTTACGCAGAATCTGGTCGTATCGACCCCCGGTATTACCAACTTCGTCGGTGCGGGCGGCAAGCCGCAACCGCTTAAAGAGGATGAGGTCAAGCGGATCGCCGGTCAGATCGATCGCAGTCGCACCGAGGAAGCGGTGGATATTCCTTTTCAGGCGGGTGATCCGGTCAAGGTGATCGATGGACCGTTCGCCGATTTCGCCGGCACGGTGTCCGAGGTCAATCTGGAACGACGTAAAATTAAAGTTATGGTTTCGATATTCGGTCGCCCGACGCCGGTTGAACTTGATTTTCTGCAGGTTGAACTGGTCAAGGGGAAATCCTGAGGACGCGCTAAGTAGAGTGAATTGGAGATAGATATACCGTGGCAAAGAAAGTTGTCGGATACGTCAAGTTGCAGATTCCAGCCGGTCAGGCCAATCCCGCGCCGCCGGTCGGCCCGGCGCTCGGTCAGCGCGGCGTCAATATTATGGAATTCTGCAAAGCGTTCAACGCCCGCACCCAATCCGGTCAGGGGATGTTGACACCGGTCATCATTACCGTGTTTTCGGACAAGTCGTTCACTTTTGTCACCAAAACGCCGCCGGCCTCGACCCTTTTGGTCAAAGCGGCGAAGGTGGCCAAGGGATCAGCAGTCCCCAATAAGGACAAAGTTGGTCGGGTGACGGCCGATCAGGTGCGCGAGATCGCCAAGCTCAAGATGGATGATTTGAATGCCGCGACGCTGGAAGCGGCCATGCGAATGGTCGAAGGCACGGCGCGGTCGATGGGAATAGAGATCGTACGATAGAACACTCATTCGTTTGGACCCGGATGACGCCGTTGAGGGTCATCGACGGGGAGAATAGGAGCCGATGAAACATTCCAAACAGCAATTGGCGTTTCGCGCCAAGGTGGACCGCAAGAAACGGTATGCGGTCGCTGAGGCGGTGAAGATCCTCAAAGAGGGTCATTACGCCAAGTTCGACGAGTCCATAGAGGTATCGTGTCGCTTAGGCGTGAATCCTAAACATGCCGATCAGATGGTCCGAGGCACGGTGGCGCTACCACACGGAACCGGCAAATCGATTCGGGTGGCCGTATTCGCGACCGGCGAAAAGGCGATCGAGGCCAATCAGGCCGGAGCCGATTTTGTGGGCGCCGAAGACCTCGCCGAAAAAGTCAAGGGCGGCTGGACCGATTTCGATGTCGCGGTGGCCACACCCGACATGATGCGTCTGTTGGGTCAACTGGGAAAAGTGCTCGGTCCGCGCGGATTGATGCCCAACCCCAAGACCGGCACGGTCACGATGGATATTTCCAAGGCGGTGCGTGAGCTGAAAGGCGGACGCATCGAGTTTCGCGTCGATCGACAGGCCAATATCGCCGCCGCGGTTGGCAAGATTTCGTTTGATGAGACTAAAATTGTCGACAATGTGAGAGTATTCATGGACGCAATTCTACGCGCCAAGCCGGCCTCGGCCAAAGGGTCGTATCTGTTGTCGGCTACTCTCAGTTCAACGATGAGCCCGGGATTCAGACTCGATCAGGCCGAGTTTGAGACCAAGAAGTAAGAGCCAGGAGCAATAGAATATGAGAAAAACTGAAAAGACACAGTCGGTGTCCGACATCAAGGACCTCTTCGCCCGCTCCGAGGCCTTCTTCGTGACTGACTATCAGGGTCTGAATGTGGCCGATATCACGGTGTTGAGGAAGAACCTGCGCCAGAAGAAGGTCACGTTTCTGGTGGCCAAGAACACGCTGCTCAAGATCGGTGCCGCCCAGGCGGGCGTGAGCGGTCTTGACAAGTATCTGAAGGGACCAACGGCGGTGGCGTTTGCTCATGAAGACGCGCCGGCGGCCGCGAAGGTCCTCTACGACTCGTTCAAAGAGAAGTCCCTGCCGCGAATGAAGGCGTTTGTCGTCAGCGAGCAATTGCATACGTCGGATAAATTGGAGGCGTTTGCCTCTCTGCCGACAAAGGATGTCCTGTATGCGCAGGTTGCCGCATCGGTACAGGCCCCGCTCCAGGAACTGGTCAATACGATGAATGGATTTTTCCAGCCGCTGGTCGGGTCTATCGAAGCCCTGGCGGAGAAAAAGAAAAGCGCCGCGTGAGAGCGAACTGAAGGAATATCCGGCTACCGGAGCGATCTTTTGCCCCAGCTTCTAAGCGGCGAGACTT
>JBGOTX010000364.1:0-3107 GCA_041476705.1 Candidatus Zixiibacteriota bacterium | reverse complement strand
GAGGTGGAGTAAACTTCTGCTGGTGGTTTTGGCGGTGGTGGCGGTCGCCGGGCCGGTAAGCGCCCAGACGATCGGGTGTGCCAACCTGGACAAGTCGATCAACGACTCAATTGGGACCTTGCTCACCACCGGCAAACCGGGTGACACCGTTCTGATTCCCCTTCAGATGAAGAACGATGCATACGGTACGGCATTTCAATTGCTGATTCAGTTCGATACCTCCAAGCTCACGCCCGTCTTTATCAGGGACTCAGTTTGCGATTCGATAGACGCCGGTACTCAACTGTGCGTGCGGTATGCCGTTGATTCCACCTACATTAATAATGTAGTTGCGGGCCGGTTTGTGGTACTGGATAGCAACTTCGACCCGCTCTTCGGCTGGATCAAGGACACAATCACCAATTTCAACATCAATCTTTTCCAACAACGAAGGAACGTTCTCGCGTGCACCTTTCTTCCAAGTCTCCTCAGGAGAGACTCTCTGCCGCCGGGGAACGCAGTCATATTTTATGTCAAATTCAAGGTCCATCCGAACCTGGCTCACAATACAGCGGTGCCTTTCACTTACTATGAGGCCAACATTTGCTCGGATACCGGTACTCCTCCGGTGACCGTATGTTACAATGGATGCTGGGAATCACAAATGTCTTTGGTGGGTAACATCCAGATATATCCAAGTCATTTACCTACCACTTTCTTCCGTGTCGACACCAGCACGGTGCCGACGCCCACCATCACGCTTACCGCCACTCCGACAAGTGGAGCAAGCGGCGTCACATCGACATTGGACTGGACCGCCACCAATGCGGACTCGGTGGTAATCACCGCGAGCCCGCCGCTGACTGGGGTTTTCCCCAAGAAATTCACGGCGCAGCTAGGAGGATCGGTGTCAACTGGAGGCCTCACCAGCACAACCACCTTCACGGCCACGGCGTACAAGGGGGCGACTAAGTTTGCCACTGCCTCGGCGACTGTCACGGTCGGCGGCAGTGGGCCGACCGTGACATTTACTCCCAGCATTCAGTCGTACACGATAAATCAGGGAGAGACGGTTTCGTTCCAGGTGAAAGCGACCGGCACCACCGGTCAGACTGTTACACTGAGCGCCGGGACCCCTCCCAACAATGCCACTTTTGCGCCGACCAATCCGGTGGTCGGCACGACCAGCGTCACGGGGACATTCAGTTTTACGCCGGACTTCAATCAGCAGGGCGGATTTTCAATTTCGTTTACCGGCTCAACCAGTGCCGGAAGCACGACGCAATCGGTTGTAATCAGCGTCAATCAATTGCAGAAAGACCGCCTCTTTTCAACTTCAGCCGCGAAGCAGAAACCGGTGGGCGGACTGCGGGGGACGCCGGGGATCAAGTTCCCGATCAACATGATTTCTTCCAAAACCGTCTACGGCGTCCAGTTCGACATGGATTACCCGGTGAATTTCGTGTCGGTCGACTCGTTCACCGTCTCCAACAGGATTCCAGACTATGTGGTATACGACAATCTCGGCCAGACCCCCGGCACGGTGCGGGTGCTGACTTTCGGTTTGCAGAACGATTCGGTCAAGACCGATGTCTCGTCCGCGATTCTCTATGCCTACATGACGCTCGACTCAAATGCCGTCCCCTGGACCAGCTACCCGATCAACATGCGCAACGGCCGCGAGTCGGTGAATCCTGATCCGAATGTCGGATCTCTGGAATTGCAGACCGATTCGGGCATCGTGGAATGCGATAATCCGGGCGACGTGAACCTTGATAAATTCATCGACGTGGCCGATATCGTGAACATCGTGTCATCGATCATCGGGACATTCTCGCTCACCCCGCGACAGTTTGCCACCGCCGATCTTATCACCGACGCCGCGGTCAACGTCTTCGACCTGGTGGCGGATATCAATCTCATCTATGGCCGGCCGATCACCCCCGCGCCGGGTCAGCCGGCTCCGGGTCCGCAGGCCACCGTTGGGCTGGCGTATGGCGACATGTCCAGCGGCTCGGCGGACTTGCTGACCGTGCGCTCCGAATTGCCGCAACAGGTGGCCGGCGTGCAGATGGATATCGCATACGACCCGTCCTCGGTTACGCTCGGAATTCCCCATATCACGCGCGACGATAGGAACTTTGTCCTGCAATACAAGGACTTTGGGAACGGCAAGATGCGGGTACTGCTCTATCATCCGACCGGAACCAGCTCCGAACTCTTGCAAATAGGGGCGGCCGATCTGGTGAGTATCCCGATAACGGCCAAAGCCGACATTCGAGCCGGTGACAGAACCAAACTGCGCATCACGCAGGCGTTGCTGGCCACGCCGACGGCGGCATCGATAGCCGTGAGCGGTGTCGATCAAACTCTGCCTTCAAACTTCATGCTGTCGCAAAATTACCCCAACCCGTTCAACCCGATCACGACGATCGAGTACTCGCTGGGGTATTTCGAGGACGGTAGCGCGGTGAAACATGTGAATCTGGAGATTTATAACGTGCTCGGTCAACTGGTTAAGTCACTGGTTGATGCTGATAGATCCCCCGGATCATACCGCGAAGAGTGGGACGCGACCAACCTGGGCGGTCAGCGAGTGTCAAGCGGTGTCTATCTGTATCGTCTACAGGTAGGCAACGAGAACCAAACCAAAAAGATGCTCTTGCTGAAGTAGGGGATGGAGAAGATGAATATGAAAACCAACAACATTCTGATTGGCCTGACCTTCGTCATCCTTCTTGCCGTGACCGCCGGTGCGCAGACGACTCCACCGGTGCTTACGCCGATCGGCGCGCAGAGCGTCAACGAGGGAGTAACTTTGCAGTTCCGGGTCTCGGCCACCGATGCCGATGCCACAATCCCGATCCTGTTGACTTCGGCTCTGCCGCCCAACGCGGTCTTTGTCGATTCGCTCAACGGCGCGGGGAGTTTCACCTTTACGCCCGATTTTACCCAGGCCGGTATATACTCGGTTACCTTTATGGCGGCGGACGCAGTTACACCTGATACTGCCAAAGAAATTGTCACAATCACGGTGAACAATGTGAATCGCAAACCCGTGCTCGCCGCAATTCCACCGCAGACGGTGAATGAAGGTCAACTGCTTGATGTGCACGTGACGGCGACTG
>JBGOTX010000363.1:0-3113 GCA_041476705.1 Candidatus Zixiibacteriota bacterium | reverse complement strand
TCAATATGTTCTCAGCTTTTCACGCAATCGTGGGCCGCAGTGCACGACGTCTCGAATCTCCCAAATGATCGTAACGACATTGGCTTCGACGGCAAGTCGCCTAATTGCTCTCAGAGCGCGATGCTGGGGTAATGTGAATCTCTTCTCGGAGGTACAATGAACATCTACGTGGGCAACCTGTCGTACACCGCGAGCGAAGACGATATTCGCAACGCGTTTGCGGCCTATGGCCAAGTAGCATCGGTAACGATCATCAAAGACAAGTTCTCGGGTGAGTCGCGCGGCTTTTCGTTTGTCGAAATGCCGAACGCTGACGAAGCCGAGGCGGCGATTGCCGCCCTCAACGGCGCCGACCTTAAGGGTCGCTCGTTGAAGGTCAACCAGGCACGGCCCAAGGAAAGCATGGGCGGTGGTGGTGGCGGTCGACAGGGCGGCGGCGGCGGTGGTGGCCGCGGCGGGTTCCGGTCGATGGATCGTGGCCGTCGCTAATTCGTCACTGAATTAGATTATGCCAACGGGGTCAAGCTGAAGCTTGACCTCGTTTTTTTTCGTCGGTCGATGGTTCATTGACAGCGGCCGCCCTTGCGCCCTATACTCCGGCACCATGAACCAGTTCTTCATTTGCGCCGGGTGCGGCGCCGAAAACGAAATCAATATTGAACTCTCCGACGGGGACCACCAGCGGGTCTCGTGTCCCTGTGATTCGTGCGAGCAGGTTAATCTCATCGACGCCCGCTTCAATTATGCCATCAATGAATTCGAGTTGGTCGTTTCGGTCGAGGATTCCGACTGAGGGACGATGTCGGCGCTGAATCGCACCTCTCTCGTGCTCTTTGCGCTGACTGTACTGGTGCGCTGGTTATTTCATCAGCTGACCGGCTTCGTGGCCGATGATGCCTTCATCACCTTTAGGTACGCGCAGAATCTGGCTCTGGGGCACGGATTTGTGTTCAATCTCGGCGAGCGGGTACTCGGCACTTCGACCCCCTTGTTTACGTTTATCCTGAGCGTGTCCGGAGTTATCGGGCTGGACATTCCCCGCACTGCGTTGATGTTCAGCTTGTTTTGCGCCGGCATGACCTCGGTGGTCATCTTCCGATTGGCCACCCTGCTGAGGTTCACTCACTGGGCGATTGTCCCGGCAGTGATGTTTATCTTCTGGCCCCGCTCGATTGTCAGCGACAGCGCCGGAATGGAAACGGCCCTCTTTACCTTGCTCATCCTGGGGGCGGTCTATTATCACACTCGTCGGGCTCCGATTAATGCCCTCGCGTTGGCTACGCTGGCGACCTTGACCCGGCTCGAAGGCGCGGCCCTGCTTGGAGCGCTGGTGGTGTATTACATTGTCATCAATCGCGAACGCTGGATGCAATACTGCGTCGTGCCGCTGTTCCTGCTTGGTCCCTGGGTGGCGTTTGCCACCTACTATTTCGGCTCGCCGATTCCGAATTCCGTTTCCGGAAAACTTGCCCTCTACAGTCGCTGGGGGACGTTGTCATGGTGGGACACGCTCGTGTATCTTTTGGCCTGGCATCATCCGCTCGGATGGATCGCGACGGTCGGGGCGGTGGTGGGCGGCTGGTGGCTGATACGAAAGCAGAATTGGGGGTACTTGGGTATCTTTTGGATAGTTGGTCTGATTCTGTTTTACACATCGAGCGGCGCCAGAATGTTTTTCTGGTACCCATCGCCTATCTACCCGCTGTTACTACTTTTCGTCGCGGCGGCAATTCCGCTCGTGGCTGAGCGCTGGGCCTGGCTTGACCAGCGAGCGCCGAAGATGAAATGGATTGTAGTCGGCGTCACCGCTGTGGTATTGACCATCGCCAGTTACCCGTCAATGACATACTATCGCGGTTTTCAGCAGGAGATGGACGCCTGCCATCGGGCGGTCGCTACCTTTCTCAAGGAGCACGTGGAAGCGACTGAGTTGGTGGCGGCGGAAGATATCGGATACATGGGGTACTACTCCGGAAGGCGCATACTTGATCGCGATGGCCTGGTCTCACCGGAGGCCGCCCCATACAACCGATCGGGAAATTATCTCGGCCTGATTTTGGATTTCAAACCGGGCTGGGTAGTGGCCGCTCCCGGAATGCCGACATCTCCCTTCCTCGCCGATCCGAATTTTCTCCGCCAATACACCGAAGTGCGATCGTTCTCAGGCACGGCGTGCCGCTATACGATTTTCAAGCGAAACAATTGACGACTCGTCTCCCCTACCGTCGGCTAGCAGAAAGGCGCTACTTTTGCAAGTTGTCCCAACGGCTCCTAGATGACATTAATTTAATCGAATCCGAGCCGTTTCCAATGAAATACGTATTGACTAGTCCAGTGGCACTGGGAGTGTGAACTGTGATGATCGTCCCGCTGTCAGTGCCTATGAAATTGACACCCCCGGTTAATATAGAAAGGCTATGCCATGGTGCGGGCGTCATCCTTTTCAATACCCCGCCATTGAACGAATAAATTTCAACGCTTTCGTAACCATTACCCTGACCCCAGCGTCTTGAGGCGATTATGTCGGGTGTACCGTCCTGGTTAATGTCTGTGGCTTTTATCCGGCAATTAAATTCTCCCAAGAGAAGCTCGCTTTGCCATTGCTCGCGCCATCCGAAAATACTCTTGAAGTACACAGTTACCATGGAGTGAACCCCGTTGGTAAACAGACAAACCAAGCAGTTTATCTGCGCACAAGAGTCGGCTACCAGCACTTGATCAGACACACTTAATGGCAAGACGTCGCCCTGCCACCACCCATAATGTGGGCTCAGATATGGCCTGAGAATTTTATCAGCCGCCAATTCGTCCGGAAAAAGGTCGACCAAGTCAGCGTAATTCAGGCATCGATAGGGCAACGGTACTTCGACCGTTATCATGGCCTTGGGGGTGCGATTACTGTCTCGACAGGCAAATCCAGACAGAACCAATAGAAAGAGAGCACAATAATTACGATGCCACATTGCATTACCCTACCTCAATATGACGTACCGAGTAGGAGTTATGCAAAGGGTTTTCTCTATTAAGTAGGTCAAGCCGCCTGCGGCTTGACAAGTGATCGTCGCGTCGAGCGTAGTCGAGACGCGAATCGTCAAGCGCCGGGGCGCTTGACC
>JBGOTX010000362.1:0-3123 GCA_041476705.1 Candidatus Zixiibacteriota bacterium | reverse complement strand
CCATATGCCAAGATATTCGTCGGCATCTTTACCGCCCTCATGCTGTGTGTCTGTCTCTGGGCGACATGGATTTATACCGCGCGGTACGGCCGGGTCGATACCAGGCATCTGCCGGCATATCTGCATGAAGCAAAAAATGACCTCAAGGCGGATATCACCGAATTGAAATCCGACTCGCAGGCGGTTATCGCGCCGGTGTGGGACAAAGAGCATGCCGGACGGGAACAGAAAGTCGACTCGGCGGCGCTTTCGGCGATCGAGCGTGAATCGTACGCTCCCGATGATCAGAACGGCGGCGCCTGGCGCGATCTAGGCCTGGCTCACACCCACATGAACGGGCAGACGCTATTATTTTTTGCGATTGGTCTGGTGTTTCTGTTTACCTCGCTCACGCCAAAAAGGAAGAAGATCGTCTACTGGATTTTCGGCGTCACCGTGTTGGCGCACACGATCGGTCTGACCGGGAGATCGTATGCTTCGATTTTCCGCGACTTGCTCGCGGTCGCCGGCATTGCCATCTGTCTTGTCATTGCGTTCATGGCGTTTGCGATATTCGCCGACCTGGCCAAGAAACCAACGGAATGACATGAACACCGACTACCGCCGATACCTGCAACCGGACACCGTGTCCAAGCTGAAGGGGATGGAGTTGCGCGCCCGGATGGTGGTGGAAGGGTTTATCGCGGGACTTCACAAATCACCCTATCACGGATTCTCAGTCGAATTCGCCGAGCATCGCCAGTATATGCCCGGCGATAATATCCGTTCCATCGACTGGAAAGTGTTCGCCAAGACCGACCGGTTTTTCATCAAGCAGTTCGAAGAAGAAACCAATCTCAAGGGGTATTTACTGCTGGATTGTTCCGCCTCGATGAATTACAAGTCAGGCGATCGGATCAGCAAATTCGATTACGCCGGACTGCTTTCGGGGGCGCTGTCGTATATGATGCTTCGTCAGCGGGATGCGGTCGGACTGGTGACCTACGACCAGAAGATCAGGCGGTACATTCCCCCGCGCTCCAAGTCGGGGCATCTGCATGTGCTGTTGAACGAAATCGCAACACAGCATCCGAGCAACCTGACCGATATTTCAATCGCCCTTCACGAGATGGCCGAGCGGATCAAGCGGCGCGGGCTGGTGGTGATTATGTCCGATTTGCTGGACGAAGCGGACAAGATCATTTCCGGGCTGAAACATTTCCGGCACAACAAGCATGAAGTGATTGTCTTTCACATTCTCGATCCGCGCGAGCGCGACTTTGCCTTTGGCGCCGAAGCCGCGTTCAAGGATATGGAAACCGGCGAAGAACTCACCACTCTCCCGTTTCAGATCAAGAGGGATTTTGCCCGGCAGGTGAAGGGGTTCTCGGACCAGATTGCCACCGCCTGTCGGCAGTCGAATATCGATTATCACTTGATCGACACTTCCACCTCGTTCGACAAAGCGCTGTACGCGTTTCTAGCGAAGCGGGAGAGGTTGTATTGATTTTGCTTTATGAAAACAATTCGTATTGCACTCGCGACAGCCTTTGCATTAGCTTCAGCCCTGTTGTGTTATATTGCAATTGATGCCTTAACCGGGGGGGCTCCGAAGTTGACTTATTTGAGCGAAAAAATAGTCGTGCTTGAAAATATTGCTCCCTATTTAATCGGATTAGGTGTGTCGAGTTATGCGCTTTTTCGCCAACGCAGGTGGGTCTGGGTTCCATATATACTACTTCTTCTTTACCATTTGGGATCGGTCGCTTTCTTTGTGCTCTCCAACTTTGGTTCCTTTGGAGAGCATCAACTTGAAAATATTCTATTCCTGGTTTGCGTTGTTCCGATTCCGATAGCGATTCTTTTCTTGATTTTGGAATTGAGAAGACCAGATACATCCACATGAGCATATGTAGGTCGGGTTCTGAGGGAGCTTTAGCGACCGAAAAACCCGACACGCTGTGAGCCCCCATGAAATCGCTGAGACGGTATTACCACAAAGACGCCGATTACTTTGTTACGGTGGTGACACACGACCGAAGAGCGATCTTGTTGAAGCATCCGGAGCTTTTTCTGTACAGCTGGGAGCAACCAAACCCGGTGGCGTGGGTGCTGATGTCCGGCCACTTTCACGCCATCGTGAATGTAGGTGGCTCCGACATTTCTACCATAATGCACCGCTTCAAAATTACATACTCGAAGCAATATAGAATGCGACATAGTCCCGGTCGGGTGTGGCAAAACAGGTTCTGGGATCATCTCATTAGAGATCTGACGGATCTCAATCATCATTTGGACTACATCCACTACAATCCGGTCAAACACGGCTCGTGTGATGATCCCTTTGCATACCTGCACTCTTCCCTCCCGACCTTCCTCGAAAGAGGCGAGTATGAGCGAAATTGGGGAGTAGGAAAGCAGGTCGAGTTTTCAGGTGAATATGGGGAATGAAGATGTCGGGTTTCTCGTCCGACTGTCGTCGGACTCGGAACGCCGACCTACAAGCTAAAATAGATAGGAAGCAATTCGCAATTATGAAATGGATCACACGCTCGCACGTGCACGTTGACCGGGTCGCCTGCCCCTGGTTGATCAGCCGGTTTGTCGATTCGGACGCCGAGTTTATGTTTGTCCCCAAGGGGCAAGTGCTCGAAGTGGCCAAACGAGAGAATGCCATTCCGTTTGATATCCCCGATGTCGAGCTGGGCCACCACGGCGATGGTTGCTCGTTTGATGCCATCATCAACAAATACGGTTTGACCGACGAGGCGCTGCTTCGCATGGCGAAGATCGTCAACGCCGCCGACACCGATCGCTTGAGCGTAGATCCGCTCGCCGCCGGCCTTGAGGCGATTGCCACCGGGTACTCGTTGCACTATCCCGATGACCACGAGAATCTCGCCCATCAATTCGAAGTGTACGATGCGGTTTACGCCTGGTGTCGGTTGCAGGAGAAGTAGACAACTTGCACCGAATGGTTGTCGGGTAGCTCGTTCGGCTGTCGCCGGACTCGGAACGACGACCCAAAAGTCAAGACGTGGCGGACGAGGACGGCCGCCACGCACAGACAAGAGACTCTTGCCGTCATCATCGTCACCCGCTACATTTGACCGCGTGCTCATAGACCGTCTCTTCACACCGCTG
>JBGOTX010000361.1:0-3123 GCA_041476705.1 Candidatus Zixiibacteriota bacterium | reverse complement strand
TCTTGATCACCCACATCGATGACGCCATGGGGTGGGGGAACAACGGCACCCCCGGTTTGCCGCATTATCACGTTTTGGTTGAGGACGCCGGATACAATCCAGCGATGGACTATACCCACAACCCCGGTGGCAACGTCTCCGATTCCGCCCAATGGTGGTACCCGTATGAGACAAAGAAGGGCGCGCTGTTTTCTCCTGACGTCCCGGGCCAGCAGGTCTTTGGACCCTCGACAACACCCAACAGCAACGGATACTCTGGTCCGACAGGCATAACGGTCATCGTTGACTCCATTGTTGGGGACCACCTGTTTGTCAGAATCACACAACCGGATACCGACGGCGACGGGATTATCGATCGGCTCGATGCCTGTCCGCTTGATCCGCTGAATGATGCGGACCACGATGGGCTTTGTGCCAATGTCGACAATTGTCCGACCGTTTACAACCCGGACCAGAAGGATACCAACCACGACGGTATCGGCGATGCCTGCTGTTGTATCGGTTTGACCGGCAACGTCGACTGCGACCCTGGGAACGGCGTGGATATATCCGACCTGATCGCTCTGGTCGACAACTTGTATGTCTCGTTCGCTCCGCTCTGCTGTCCAAAGGAAGCCAACACCGATGGCGAGGGGAGTATCGATATCTCCGACCTGGCGGCGCTGGTTGATTTCCTCTACGTCAGCTTCACACCGGTGAAGAGTTGTCTGTGAAAGTTTGAATCTAAGGGCCGCGATCGGTTTGTTATGTCGCGGTGCCGGGAGGAGGAAACAAATGAAGTTGCTTTGTGTGGCAGTGTTCGTTGGGGTATTGTTTGTGGGCATTGTTGCCGCCGCGCCGCCCGTTCCGACCAACCACCAGATATCATCGCCGTCGGCTAATGTCCAAAACGAGGAACAGGTCTGGGTATCACCGACCGACAGCAATATAGTCATCGCCGTCTGGCGCGATTTTCGACTCGGCTACCGCCAGATCGGCATTGGCCGCTCGACCGACGGCGGCAACACCTGGACTGATTCGCTCCTCAGTCCGAATTTTCAGCTTGTCAATTGGCAGTCAGACCCGGCCTTAGCGGTAAGCCCTTCAGGGGTTTTTTACGCCTGCCAACTTGATTTCGCGGCGGTGGGTAGCAGTCCCTCCTGCATGACTCTAATCAAGTCCACCAATAAGGGCGGTTTGTGGCAGGGCCCGTATCTCGTCGAGAATGACTTTCCGAGTAACCAATATTTTGAGGACAAGGAATTCATCGCGGTCGATCCCACTCCCGGTCCTCAACAGGGAAATGTATATGTGTCGTGGACCCGCAGTGGTTCTGCGTGGAACTTTTCCATCATGTTTGCCGCCAAACAACCAAACAGCACTTTCTTTGGCGATCCCGTAATCGTGTCTGATGCACCCGGACAATTTTCTGTCCCGTTTGTTGGCAAGGACGGCGCTATATTCGTGGCATGGTTTGATATCACCGACCCCTTGTTGGGACTAGTGCTCGCCAAGTCGACTGACGGGGGATTAACATTCACACCTCCGCAGGCGATCCGCGATGTCTATAGTGTTTCGACTGAGAGCGGCCCCGCATACCCCCAGCCCGTCCCCGCCGTTGACATTTCGGGAGGCCCGTTTGGAGGCCGTCTGTACATTAGCTATGCCACTACGCACCTCCAACCATTTCTCGACCCCGACGTAAATATAGAGTTTATCCGATCGCTTGACGGCGGCGCGACCTGGAGCGAGCCCATTTACATCAACGACGACACCACCGGCCCGGGCGCCAAAAATGATCAGTTCCATCCCTGGATGGTATGCAACGAGGAAGGGGTCCTCGTCGCTATCTGGTACGACCAGCGCACCGACCCGGTCAATCACACGAAATTCGATGTTTTCGCCGCCTACTCGTTCGACGGCGGAACCAGTTTCTCGACCAATCATCGAATTTCGGAAGTGTCCATCGACCCTGCGTATTATGGCGCGGCCATGTATGTCGGATCGGACCTGATTCTCCCGAACACTCAGTCGGCCTCTGCGACGTCGCCTATGGCCGGACCCATTGGCGAGTACATCGGCGTCACCGCCTATCACGACAAGGTCAACGCCGTCTGGACCGACACCCGCAACGGCAACGAGGACGTCTTCGGCGCCAACTGGGACATCCCGCTGTTGAGCCCACGACTGCTCACCCCCGGCAATAGCGACACCGTAGCCACGAATCCGATCAACTTGAACTGGGCGGCGGCCTGGAAATCATGGGACGATGCCTATCTGCTTCAAATAGCAACCGATTCCAACTTCACCTCTCCGCTGGTGCAAACTGGTCTCGCCGATCCGGGGTACCTGCTCGATACCGCCGGTCTTGCATACAATTCCCGGCTTTACTGGCGGGTTCGCGCCTACAAGCATATGCTTCACTCGGCTGATTCATCAGAGTTCTCGCCTACCTGGTCATTTTATTATGGGTGTTTCGATTCCGATGCTGACGGCTTCGGCGATCCCGGTCACCCTGAGGACAAATGCCCCACTGACAACTGCCCGTTTGCTTACAATCCGAGTCAGTTGGATACCGACGGCGACGGTGTGGGTGATGCCTGCGACAATTGCAAGACTGTCGCCAATGCCAATCAGCTTGATACTGACGGCGATGGCTTGGGGAACCTGTGCGACAATTGCCCGACCATTGCCAATTCGGGTCAGACGGACACCGACGGTGACGGCATGGGGGATGCTTGCGACCCTTGCCCGCTCGACGCACTGAACGATGCCGACCACGATGGCCTTTGCGCCAACGTCGACAATTGTCCGACCGTTTACAACCCGGACCAGAAGGATACCAACCACGACGGTATCGGCGATGCCTGCTGTTGCGTCGGCCTCACCGGGAACGTCGACTGCGATCCTGGGAACGGCGTGGATATATCCGACCTGATCGCCCTGGTCGACAACCTGTATGTCACGTTCACTCCACTCTGCTGTCCCAAAGAAGCCAATACCGACGGCGAGGGGAGTATCGACATCTCCGACCTGGCGGCGCTGGTTGATTTTCTGTACGTCAGCTTCACGCCCGTGAAGAGTTGCCTGTAACGTTGGCATCTTTGTGCGGTTTTGCTAGTGTCGGGGCTTTGGCCCCGACAC
>JBGOTX010000360.1:0-3128 GCA_041476705.1 Candidatus Zixiibacteriota bacterium | reverse complement strand
GTCAAAAGCTGATACCAAAGGGCTGGCTCCGGGCCGGCCCTTTGTGTTTCTTGCGATATGGCATCATCCCCGCGTTTCATTCGTGTCGGCGTGAACGGTCCGCTCTGCCGCTCGTTCACCTACACATTACCGCCGGGGATGATTACGCCGCTACCCGGCCAGCGGGTGATTGTACCATTCGGAAGACGATCGATGGTGGGATATTTCCTCGGACCGGCCGAGCCGATCCGAGGCGTGGATATTAAACCAATCAGGAAAACGCTCGATGTTTCAACTTGTGTCCCCGACGAGTTGTTTGCCCTATGTCTATGGTTATCCGAGTACTACGTGGCCAATCCGGCCGATTGCCTGTCGCTCGCGCTCCCGACGATTATCCGAAACCACACCACGGCGCGGCTGAACTGGTCTGACTGTCTGGGATCCGATATTCCCGAGAGCGTTCGTCAGGTCGCCAAGCCGGGGAAGAGGATTTCAGATGCCGAGATCAAACACCTGCGTATCCGGCATAAGCTGGCTGTTTCCGATCTGGTGACTCGTGGCATCATCCGTGAAGAATGGACGGAATCGGGCCCCGATTCCCGGCCGATTGTCAGTGGGTACCGAGTCGTCGGCCTCGAGGCGTGGGGAGAATTCATCGCCAAACGGCGGCGCCAGCCGGAGACGTTTGAGGGGGAGCGCTCGCGTCGGGAACTGCTGTCGCTTGGATGGACCGGACCATTGATCACAGCGGGTGTGAAAGCGGGAATTCTCTCGCCGATCACGCGTCAGGCCTCGGATAAGCTTTTGGATATCATCGCGGCTCGAGCCCATGTACGCAATCTTACCCTGACACCATCGCAACAAGCCGTGCGGGACCGGGTCGTGCAGGCGCTTGACTCCGGTTTTGGCGCCTTTCTTCTGCACGGCATTACCGGTTCAGGTAAGACTCTCGTCTATTGTCATCTGGCTGAGGAAGTCCTAAAGCGCGGCAAAACGGTGCTTGTGATGACGCCGGAAATCGCGCTGGCCGGGACCATGCTCGGATACATGCGCGGCTTCTTTGGCGAACGGGTCACCATTCTTCATTCCGCCATGAGCGAACGGGCGCGGCTTGAAAACTGGCAGGCGATTCGACAGGGGAAATATCCGATCGTGATCGGCCCCCGATCGGCGCTGTTTGCTCCTCTGCCTGATCTCGGTCTGATCATCGTCGATGAAGAACACGACAGCTCGTACAAGCAGGATGATCCCGCGCCCCGTTTTCATGGTCGCGATGCGGCTATCATGCGGGGTCGGATTAATCGCATTCCCGTGCTTTTGGGATCGGCCTCGCCCTCGGTGGAATCGTACCATCAGGCCCAGTCCGGCAAGTATCAACTGCTGGAATTGACCGAGCGCCCCGCCGGTGCCAAGTTGCCGACTGTTCGAGTGGTCGATCTACGGGAGGACCGGATCGGCGGCGATCTGCCGTTCCTGTCGTTCACGCTCAAGAAGGAAGTCGAGCATCGGCTCGCCCGGAACGAACAGGTCATTCTGTTCCTGAACCGTCGCGGGTATTCTTCGATGATCAAGTGCGCGGCGTGCGGCCACGTGCCCGTCTGTCCGAAATGCGACGTGCACATGACCTATCACAAGAGCGGCGGCGGACGGCTTGCCTGTCATTACTGCGGGAAAGTGCGACGCGAGTATGAGGCGTGTGATTCGTGTCACGGCCTAAACTTGCTGTATCTGGGCGCTGGAACGCAAAAACTCGAAGAGTCCATAGAGCGCTTGTTCCCGACCGCGACTCCTCTGCGCTTTGATTCGGATGCCGTGTCGGGCGATCTGGGGGCGCATCGCCGGTTGACCGATTTCGCCGAGCGAACATATAATCTGCTGTTGGGTACGCAAATGGTCACCAAAGGTCTTGACCTGCCGCACGTGTCGCTGGTCGGCGTGTTGTCGGCCGATCACGGCCTCGATCTGCCGGATTTCAGGGCGTCGGAGAAAACGTTTGCGCGACTGCTCCAGGTGGCGGGACGGTCGGGTCGCGCCGAGAAGCCGGGAGAGGTCATCATCCAAACATACTATCCCGACAACGACGTTATCTCGCTGGCCGCTCGTCAGGATTACCGGGCGTTCTTTGCGCGCGAGATTGTCCAGCGCAAAGAGCACGATTTCCCGCCGTTTGTGCGGCTGGCGAATATTGAAATGTCGGGTGAAAAGGAAGATCAGGTGGCAGGCGCGGCCGGGCAGTTTGGATTATCTCTGGAGCAGAGATGCCGGGCCGGAGGAATCACCATAGACCTCCTCGGTCCGGCTCCTTGTCCGCACTATTATCTCAAAGGGATGTTTCGACGCCATCTCTTGATCAAGACCCGGCAGATGCCCCGCCTGTCGCGCCTGTTGGCGGCATGGGAAATCGAAGAACCCCGTTTCGCTTTGCCGTCATCGCTCAGAATACGAATCGATATCGACCCGGTCGACATGATGTAAAAAAAAAGGCCGGGACAATCGCCCGGCCTTTCCGCTCACAGTACACGAAGAGCTATTTCTTCTGATCCTTCTTGCCTTTGTCTCCGGCCGCAGGAGCCGCCTTGCCAGCCGCACCCGGAGCCGCCTTGCCGGCCGCACCCGGAGCCACTTTGCCGGCCGTACCTGGAGCCGCTTTGCCGGCCGCACCCGGAGCCGCTTTGCCAGCCGCGCCAGGAGCCGCCTTACCGGCCGCACCCGGAGCCGCGCCTTCTGCCGCCGCGCCTTCAACGGCCTCACCTTCAGCCGCAACCACACCTTCGACGCCTTCAGCCACAACAGGGGTCTCGACCTTGATGATCGTCGGAGCCGAGATCACCACCACCGTGCGAGTCGGCTCGCCGAGGATAGTGGCGTTCGGGATTACCAGTTTGCTTATGTGGACAGAATCGCCGATCCCCAACTCGGTGACGTCAACCTCCACAAACTCAGGAATATTGGTCGGCAGACAGGAGATTTCGACTTCTCGCATAACCACCTGCATGATGCCGCCTTCCGTCTTCACACCTTTGGAAATGCCGGTGAAGTGCACCGGAATGGCGATATGAATCGGTTTATTCATCGAGATAGCATGGAAATCCAGATGGAGCACCTTGTTGGACACCGGGTCCCGTTGGATCTCACGCAAAATTACTTTG
>JBGOTX010000359.1:0-3129 GCA_041476705.1 Candidatus Zixiibacteriota bacterium | reverse complement strand
GTTTCTCCCGAAGTTTTTCGAGGATACATCCGGTCGATGCGGTACACTGTGGGTCGGACAGGTCGCAAATCAGCGCGACGATATCGGCCGAGCGGATCAGATTGGTCAGGTATGGTTCGTACAGTTCGGACGAGATCGGCGGGGTGTCGATCAGCTGGAATTGAATGGTCTCGAATGTCATCATGCCGGCCATAGGTTCGCGGGTGCTGTACGGATAGTCGGCCACCAGCGGTTTCGCTTTGGTGAGCACCTCCAGCAACGATGACTTGCCGCTGTTGGGCGCGCCAATCAGGATAATCTGCCCCGCGCCTTCCTTGTCGATATGATCGTGAACCGGGACATGAGCGACCGCGCCGGCGTGCTGATGATCCTTTTGCTCCAACTCCTTTTTCAGCTTGGAGATCTTGGTCTTCATGTCGGCCTGAAGCTTGTCGGTCCCCTTGTGCTTGGGCATCATGGCCAGCAGTTCCTCGGCCATGCGGAGTTTCTCACGGGTGTCGCGTTCGGCGCGGAACTCCCGCTCTAATTCGTAATACTGGGGTGGCAGGTTGGCCGGCATAAGAGATTAATACTGCCGTAACGGCTTTAGCACAAGGGGCGAAATTTACCGGGCGTGGCGGCGGCAAACGGCAATCAGCGAGTCGTAAATCGAATCGATATCGGCCGAACCCAGCCCCGGATAAAGCGGCAGTGAAAGGACCGATCTACCCGCCTTTTCGGCTTCGACAAACCGTTGCGGCTTAAACCCAAGCCCGCGGAAAAACGACAGCGTGTGAATCGGGCGATAATGCACACTGCACCCGATTCCGCGCCGGGCCATCTTTTCGATCAGTTCGTTGCGGGTGATTTTAAGCCGCTTGAGATTGAGCCGCACAATCATCAGGTGCCAGGCGGGGTGAAAACCGCGCTCAAGGTGCAGTAACGAGATAAATTCTTCGGCCGCGCTCAGATTGGCCCGGTAGCGCAAGGCCAACTGCTCCCGTTCCTGCTGGCGACGCGCAAATGATTCCAGTTCGCCAAGACCGATCGACGCCAGAACATCGGACATGTTCGCCTTGAATCCCAATTCCATGACATCGTACCCCCACGCCCCGGTGCGCTTGCGTTCGTAGGCATTGGCCGTCATCCCATGTTTGGACCCCAGCCGCACCAGGTCGACCGTTTTCTTCGAGCGCGATATCACCATCCCGCCCTCGCCGCAGGTAAGATTCTTGGTCGCGTGGAACGAAAATACAGAGATATCCGTCCAGTGAGGTATCGCCCGGCCATCGAGCGTCGCACCCAGAGCATGGGCGGAGTCGGAGACGAGCGGGATGTTATGCGCTCGGGCGAGCGGTCGAAGTCGGCGATAATCGCACGGGTACCCGGCGATATCAACGGGCAATATCGCGGCGGTTCGTTTGTTGATTTTTTGTTCAACCTCGACCGGATTTATATTCAGGGTGGCGGGATCAATATCGGCAAACACAGGCACTGCGCCCAGATTCAGGATCGCCTCAACCCCCGCCACAAAGGAAAACGGCGTGGTGATGACCTCGCTGGCAGGTTTTACTCCGGCCGACCGGAGCATCAGAGTCAACCCTGAAGTGGCCGAACTGACCGCCGCGGCATGACGAACACCCACCAGGTCGGCAATCGCGCGCTCGAACCGCTCAACCGCGGGACCTGATGTGATCCAGCCGCCTTTGAGCGTGTCGTTTACCGCGCGGAGTGCGGCCAGCGACAACGTGAGGTCATAGAACGGAATTTTTCTTCGCATCGTAAATCAAACGATCATATAGTTCGCACATCTGATCCAGGCATTTGTCCCATCGGTACCGTTCTTGAACAAACTTGTAGCCGGTCAAGCCGAATCGAACACTCAAACCGCGATCGGACGCCAACTTCACGATAGCTTCGGCGAGCGCCGGAACATTTTCAGGCGGTGCCAGTAATCCGGTCTCGCCATCGCGGACCACTTCCGGTATCCCTCCGACATTGGTTGCAATCACCGGCCGGGCACAGGCCGAGGCCTCGAGCGCTACCACCCCGAACGACTCCATCCGGGACGGCATTACCAGAATATGGTGGGTTGACAGAAATGACACAACTGTCCGGTGATCGATATAGCCAGGGAATTCCACGGCCTCGGTTATTCCAAGTTCCCGCGCCCGATTTTTCAACTGGTCGCTCATATCACCGCTTCCGGCCAGAGTCAGTCGAAGGTCGCCTACTTTTTGACGGGCCAGAGCAAAGGCCTCAAGGAGAAGATCGGGGCCGTAAATCGGTCGGTGTTCTTTGAGAAAGCACAGTCGCACTGGTCCCTCAGGGTAGGGCGGTGGCGGATCGACCGGTGTGACGCCGAATGGAATGACACTCATGCGCGACTCCGCCTCAGGCAGGATGTCGCAGGCGGCCTTCCTGAGAAACTCTCCCGTGGCCGTGATCCAGTCGGCTCTGCGGAGCGTCCGACGGACCAGCCATCGGGCGGGGCCGGAGACCTTAACGACATCCGAGCCCCACACTGAAACCAGCGTCGGAAGGTGCCGCAGAGCCAGTGTCCAGAGACCGAACCCGGCGGCGTAGTGGCAGTGTATCAGATCGGGGCGAAGGGATGCGGCATCATGAGCCGCTTGACCGGCCCGGCGAACATACGCCAGTTTCCCTTGGCGCGGATATATGATAGTGGGAATTTCTTCGATCGGTTCGCCGCCGACCGATATGACCGTTATCTCGAATCCGCGGTCCGTGAGACCGTGCGCCCAGCGCGCCACATGGGCTGAATCCGCCCAACCGAAAATCACCACCCGGCCGCGCGACATACTCATCTCATGTGAGAATCGTCGTATGCTTCGACTTCTTCGGGCGTAGCGCTGGTGCGGCCGAGCAATTCCTTGACATAATCACCCAGTCCGAGTGGAATCGACAACAGCGCAAACAGGCCGAGCGTGCCGATGATCGTGCCGGTCATTTTCAGGAACATTTCGCCCCAACTGGTGACGTCGGTGATCTCGCCCACGAGCGGTTTGAACAAAATCGTAATAGCGCAGAGGACAGCCGTGATCGGCACCAAACGCGCGAAACTTCGCACAATAAGACTTCGCTGGGCCGGTTCAAACCGCCGCACGATCAATGCCACGAGCGAAACGG
>JBGOTX010000358.1:0-3140 GCA_041476705.1 Candidatus Zixiibacteriota bacterium | reverse complement strand
TTTGAGATCGGGATTGTACAGCACCTGTTGCGAGATATACACCCCCGGTATTGATGTCCCCACCGGACGCTGTGATGCCATATATTGATTGACGAGCGCGGTTGAATACGCCTGCACCGCCGCGCCGAGGGAGGCGTCGGCCCCGTCGATCAGCAGGCCCAGATCGAATTTGTCGCGCCGGGTCATCGCCCCGCCGAATCCCGGCTTGATCACCAGTACGGCCGACGCCCGGTTGGAGCGGAACAATTGCGGAATGTCGGCCAGATTGGGCTCAACGGCCGGCCGGTTGAAATAACTCGAGTTGTAAAACCGTCCGGCAAGCTCGCGCGAGGCGGTGGTGTTGTCCTGATCGACAATTGCCAGCGTCACATGCTCGATATCCATGTTGATGGCGTATCCATAGAGAAACGTCATCATCACCGGCATGGCAAACACGATCAAGAGCGAGCGCGGATCGCGCAGAATGTGGTAAAGTTCCTTCCGGGCGATGAACTTAATTTTCTGCACGAACCGGCTCCTGTGCCTGAATCAGCGTGATGAACATATCTTCGAGATTCTTGGCCCCATGTTTGCGCACAAGCTCGAATGGACGGCCCAGCTCGACTATCCGTCCCGCGTGCATGATCGAAATCCGGTCGCAGTATTCCGCTTCGTCCATGTAATGGGTCGTGACAAAAATGGTCACCCCTTCTTCGGCCAGTTGATACAGAAGTCCCCAGAAGGTGCGGCGAAACACCGGGTCGACCCCGCCGGTTGGTTCATCGAGAAATAGAATGCGGGGTTGGTGCAAAAGGGCGGCGGTTAACGCCAGGCGCTGGCGCCACCCTACCGGAAGCGATCCGGCCGGGCGGTCGATAAACTCATCGAGCGTCAAACGGTGTGATAACTCGGCGATCCGGTTGTTCAAAGCTTTCCGTTCCAGATTGTAGGCGGCGCCGTAAAACTCCAGATTCTGGCGGCCGGACAAATCGGGATAAAGCGAGAATCTCTGCGACATATATCCGATATTACGCTTGATCTGCTCGGACTGCGTGAGTACGTCGAATCCCGCGACATGTCCGCCGCCGGAGGTCGGCAAGAGCAGTCCGCACAGCATCCTGATGGCGGTGGTTTTTCCGGCTCCGTTGGCACCGAGAAATCCGAAAATTTCCCCCTCGTACACTTCGAGAGAAATATTATCGACCGCCGTAAACGTTCCGAATCGCCGCGTCAGGTTCTCGAGATCGACCACGATTCGCTCAGTCATGCCCGGCCTCCATCAATTGAATGAACCGGTCTTCGAGCGAAGATGGGGTGGGGTGCAGGGAGTCGAGCGGTATGCCGAGTTGCTGGAAGGCCGATTCGAACTGCGCCGGTTGCCGGTCTTTGCCGGTGTACAGATGAAGCGCCGAGCCGAATCGTCGCGCCTTGATTCCGGGTATCGCATTCAACTGCGACACCAGCGCGGAGTCCGGCTCGCGATCGAGAAAATAAACCCGACCGTCGAATTGGCCGGCGAGGTCGGTCGGCGTACCGATAGTCAGGCCGCGTCCGGCAAAAATGAAAGCGGCCTGATCGGCCCGCGCAACCTCGTCCATATAGGGGGTGGAAACCAGAATCGTCGTCCCCCGGCTCTTCAGGTGCGACAAGATTTCCCAGAACTGCCGCCGCGACAACGGGTCGACGCCGGTTGTCGGTTCATCGAGAATCAGAAGGTCCGGATCGTGCATCAGCGCGCAGGACAAAGCCAGCTTCTGTTTCATACCGCCCGACAACGCCCCTGCCCGTCGGTCGGCGAACGGACCGAGCTTGGAAAACTCAAACAGGTAATCCCGTTTCTGACGGTATGCCTCGCCGGTCACCCCGTACAAGCCGGCTGAAAAGATCAGATTTTCTTCGACCGACAAATCCTGATAGAGCGAAAAGGTCTGCGGCATATATCCCAGCATCGATTTGAATTTATCAAATCGCTCGGACAAATTGTGGCCATCAAGAACGACTGTGCCGGCATCGGCGTCGATCAACCGACAGACGATGCGCAGGGCGGTTGTTTTGCCGGCTCCGTCCGGTCCGACCAAAGCAAAAATATCGCCTCGGTTGACCGACAGGGAAAATTGGAAGAGGGCCGGAATCTTCCCGTATGACTTGAACAAATTGTCCAGAACCAGGTAGCTCATTTTGGGGTGATACGCGCAAACACCGGTTGACCGATCTTGAGGGAACCATCGCTGTTGGGTACGCGCACTTTGACCGCGTACACTAAATCGGAGCGCGACTCTTTGGTTTGAATGTTCTTGGGCACAAACTCCGACTCCGATGAGGTCCACGCCACCACTCCGGGGAATTCCTTGCCCCCCGCCTCGGTGCTAACTGTCGCTCCGTCCCCCGCTTTGACATTGGCGAATTCCTCGGCCGTCAGATAGACTTTCACCCAGACCGTATCAAGACGCGCGATCTTGGCGATCGCTTTTCCGGGGGAGAGAAACTCACCCGGCTCAACATATTTCTCGGTGATCACGCCGGAAATCGGAGCCAGTGGAGCGCAATCCTGTATCTGACGTTCGAGCGTGGCGATATCGGCATCGGTCTTTTCCAATTGAGCTCGGGTGGTTATCGTGTTGGCCTCAGCCGTCTGTCGGGCGTTGCTCGCCTGCGTGGCCTCATAGGTGAGTTGGTCGAACTGCTTCTGTGTCGCCGAACCTGACTTTACCAGCCGTCCCACCCGATCGCGCTCGGAGATCGCAAACTCTTCGGCCTTTTTCGCCCGCTCCACCTGAAGCTTGGCTGAGGAAAGCGAGGCCTCGGTTACCTGACGCGCCGCTCGCAGCGCGACAAGCTGAAGGTCCAGTTTGCTTGGATCGATCACCAGCAGGGTGTCCCCGGCTCGGACCGCAGTACCTTCGGTGAAGTTGCGCCTATCGACCCGCCCGGCGGTTTCAGCCGAGATCACTGATTCATCCGCCTCGATGAATCCCGAACTGCCGACCTGACTGCGGGAGTTGCCGCATCCGTTCAGGATAGCGAGAATCATCGCGAAAAAAACAACAGACGTGAAACGCATATCAAAATCCTTCCTGTAATCTGCCGGAGCCGAGGGAGTAGTACCAGGCCGCGGTGGCCAGCCAGTAATCAGCCAGACTGACCGCCAATGCCGACTGGGC
>JBGOTX010000357.1:0-3140 GCA_041476705.1 Candidatus Zixiibacteriota bacterium | reverse complement strand
TTACTCCGACTTGCTCTGGCCGCTGTCTTTATCCAAACCCATTTCGGACAGTTGCTCGCGGATACGTGCCGACTTGCCGGTGAGGGTGCGGAGGTAGTACAGCTTGGAGCGACGGACCTGACCGCCGCGAACTTTCTCGACTTTGGCGACATTGGGTGAATACAGCGGGAAGGTGCGCTCCACGCCGATGCCCGAAGATATCTTGCGCACCGTGAAGGTGGCGGCTAGGCCGCCGCCGCGACGACCGATAACCGTCCCCTGAAATACCTGAATGCGCTCTTTGTCGCCTTCCTTGATTCTCACGTGTACCTTTATTGTATCGCCGGCGCTGAAGTCCGGGATATCGTCCCGCAGGTAAGCTTTTTCAACCTGTGTGATCTGTTTCACGGCCAATCCTTTCTCTATCGTTCATGCTCATTGTTCTGTGTCAGTTTTCCAACCATCTTTATTTCTTCATCCGAAAGCTGGGCCAGAGCCACCAGCTCCGGGCGATGTTTCAAACATTTTCGTATCGCTTCCTCGCGCCGGAATCTTTTGATCTTCTCATGGTCGCCGCTGAGCAATTCATCCGGCACTTTTAGTCCCTCATACTCCGGCGGCCTCGTGTAACAGGGAGAGCCGAGCAATTGGTTCATGTACGAATCTTCCAGCGCCGACTCGAAATTCCCCAGCACTTTCGGGATCAGCCGCGCGATTGCGTCAACCATGACCAGCGCCGCTGGTTCACCGCCAGTGAGGATGTAGTCGCCGATCGACAGTTCCATCATCTCATACCGGTCGAGCAGGCGCTCATCTATGCCCAGATAGTGGCCGCAGACGATAGTGATTCGCTCGGCCAGCGACAACCGGACTGCGGTCTGCTGGGTCAGCGGTCGGCCGGCCGCAGAGGTAAGAATCAGGAAGTGCCCGCCGGGGTTCTTCTCGGCGTCACCACGCCGTTTCCAGCCGAGATGGCTTAGACACCGATCGAGCGGTTCGATCTTCATCACCATGCCGCCACCGCCGCCGAACGGGGTGTCGTCGACCGTATGGTGCTTGTCCGTCGCAAAATCGCGAGGATTTACGATACTGATGTCAAAGAGCCGTTTCTCAAGCGCTTTCCCGACCAGCGACTGTTTCAGCGACACGCTGAAATAGTCCGGAAACAGCGTTACTATTTCAAACTTCATGGCCGCCCTCAGGTGGCCTCATTCGTCAGCAACCCGGACGAGTCGATCAGAACCCGGCCGGCTGAAACCTCGACCTTGCGCACGAACGCCGCCACCACCGGACACATCAGTTCGCGTCCATCCGTGGACCGAATAAGGTAGACGTCGTTGGCCGGATAGCGCAGGACGTCGGTGATGACTCCCATCACCTGTTGCGTCTTGTCATCCACAACCGAACAGCCGACCAGTTCAAAGACATAATGCCGTCCCGGAGGCAGAGGCATGAGCTTATCGCGCCTGACCGCCAGTTCACAATTGACCAGCCGGGCGGCTTGCTCAAGCGAGTCGACCGTCTTGAGTTTCATCACCGGCCGACCGTTTAACATTTGCACCGTCTCGATTTCGAATTCATTCCAGCGTCCATCTATCTCCAGGTACACCGACTTCAGGTCGACAAACCTGTCCGGGAAATCGGTCAGCGGGGTAACGTGCAGTTCCCCGTCAACGCCGCGAGTGCGGCCGAATCTGCCGACCGATATGTACTCCGTTTGTTCCAACTACTCCAACAGTTCCAGCATGACGCGCATTCCCTTCCGGGCGGAAGCCGCGGCCAGGATGGTGCGAATCGACCGGATTGTTTGTCCCTGCTTACCGATCACTTTTCCCAGATCGCCCGGTCCGACCCGCAGTTCGTACACCGTTGTCCGCTCGCCGACAACCTCGGTGATGTTAACCAGTTCGGGATGCTCCACCAGTCCTTTGACAAGTGTGTCGATGTACTCCTTCATTGCTGACATCCTTTCAACAACAGCGTGCTCTGTCGCCTGAGATACATCCCGTGGTACGGATGCGGGATGGGCCGTGAGGTGACCTTATCCGCAAGTCAAACGAACCCTATGCGGTCGCTTGACCGGCCTCGGCGACCGAGGCCTTCTTCATCCTTCGCGTTTTCTTGTGACGCTCCGTGATGGTCGGTCTCAGCGCAATGGCGGATACGTCTTCACCCTTTTTCGCACGGTGGTACTTATCCCAGAAACCAACCTGCGTTAACAGGGAGTTGACGGTATCGCTGACAACCGCGCCGTCATCGATCCATTTGCTCATTTTGTCTTCCGCGACCATAACGATTGCCGGTTTTACGATCGGGTTGTAGGTGCCAAGCACCTCCAAAAACCGACCATCGCGTGCCAGCCGGGAATCGATCGCGACGATGCGGTAGAACGCGCGTTTTTTGGCGCCCATACGGCGAAGTCTTACTGCTAGTGCCAAGAACAATCTCCTTTGCCCGCCGGCGTCTTACTTGAGGGCAAACCCCCGCGGAAGGCCGGCGAATTTATGTTTACTCATTGAACTGAACATTTTTTGCATCGCGAAAAACTGCTTGAGAAGCTGGTTGATCTGCTGGACGCTCGAGCCGGAGCCGCCGGCGATCCGCTTCTTACGGGAACCGTCGATAATATGCGGGTTGCGCCGCTCCTTGAGCGTCATCGACTGAATCACCGCCGCCATCCGGTCAACTTCCTTTTCATCAAAGGTCATCCCCTTCATCGCTTTCCCAGCGCCGGGGATCATCTGCAAGACCGATTCCAAGGGACCCATCTTTTTCAACTGCTGGATCTGCTCGAGAAAATCCTCAAAGTCGAACTGCGCTTTGAGCAGTTTCTCCTGCATTTTCTGCGCCTTCTGAACGTCGAAAGTCTCCTGTGCCTTTTCGACCAGCGACACGATATCGCCCATGCCCAGAATGCGCGAGGCAAGCCGGTCCGGATGGAACGGCTCAAGATCGGCCAGTTTCTCGCCGACCGAGGCCAGTTTGATCGGACACCCGGTTACCTTGCGGATCGAGAGCGCCGCACCACCGCGCGCGTCACCGTCGAGCTTTGACAATGCCACGCCGGTGAGATGCAGACGGGTGTGGAACGCTTCGGCGACTTTGACCGCATCCTGGCCGGTCATGGCGTCGGCTACCAGCAGAACTTCGTCCGGTTTGAC
>JBGOTX010000356.1:0-3146 GCA_041476705.1 Candidatus Zixiibacteriota bacterium | reverse complement strand
CTTTCGACGGCCACCTTGCCGGTGGCCGTTTTTTTTTGCACTTTTGGAGCCATAATGTCCGACCCAAAGCTTCACTCAGACCGATGGTGTCTCGGAATCGATATCGGCGGCACCGGTATCAAAGCCGCGCCGGTCGATACGGCGAGAGGCGGTCTGCTTGCCGAACCGCTCTTCCTTGACACGCAACCATCTAACCCTGACCATATCTGCGCCGCGCTCCGCAAAATTGTTACCAATTTCGACTGGCATGGCCTGATCGGTTGCGGGTATCCGGGGGTGGTCAAGAATGGGATTGCGCTGACGGCCGTGCATTTATCGAAAGAATGGCTGAATCTCAATATCGAGCAGACGCTCGGCCGGGCGGCTGGCCAAAGGGTGACTGTCGTCAACGACGCCGATGCCGCCGGGCTGGCCGAATTGCTATTCGGGGCCGCGAAAGAATACGAAAAGAGCGGCAGTGGCGTTGTACTCGTGCTGACCTTCGGCACGGGAATTGGCTCGGCGCTGTTTTCGGATGGTCGGCTGGTCCCCAACACCGAGTTCGGGCATCTGTTCGTGGAATCGGTCGAAGCCGAAGAGCTGGCCGCCGCCAGTATCCGTACCCGGGACGGATTGAGTTGGTCCGAATGGGGGATGCGGGTGAATCGGTATTTAGCCGAGATGGAGAAACTGATGTCTCCCGATCTGATCGTAATCGGCGGCGGCGTGAGCGAAAATTTCCGCCTGTTTGAGCCGTTCCTCCGAACACGGGCAAGGTTGGCGCCGGCGGTGTTCGGGAATAACGCCGGAATTGTGGGGGCGGCGCTGGCCGCCTCGGAACTCAGATGAGCTATGGTGCGTTTCCAGTATACGCGGCGCACCCCCTGGGGCGGGCGTGAATACACAACCATGAGGCAACACGAATGACAACCCGGCCCTCTGCATTAGTACTTGGCGTGGCTATGGTCATGCTGATAGTTTCCTGTTCCGGCGGGGCCGCTCACAAACAAGAAGGATTGGGCGCCATGGCGATAAACGATACGCTCCTGAACGGACAGACCAACGCCCCGGATTTTCCGGCCGGCATTCAGTGGCTCAACACCGATCATCCGTTCTCGATCAAGGATTTCCGCGGCAAACTGGTACTGTTGGATTTCTGGACCTTCTGCTGTATCAACTGCATGCACGTTATTCCCGAGCTGAAAAAGCTCGAGGCCAAGTACCCCAACGAACTGGTCGTGATTGGTGTACACTCCGCCAAGTTCGCCAATGAGAAGGGAACCGAGGCGATCCGCCAGGCAATTCTGCGATACGAGATTCATCACCCGGTGGTCAACGACAAGGATTTCGAAGTCTGGCAGTCGTACGGCGCCCGGGCCTGGCCGACCCTAGTCCTGATCAATCCCAACGGGAAGATTATCGGGGGACAATCGGGCGAGGAGGCGTTTGATATATTCGACCCGATCATCAGTCGCGCCATTCCGTATTTCACCGCCAGAGGAGAGTTGAAACCATCACCGCTTAAGCTGACACTCGAATCGGCCCGAACTCAAAAGAGCGAGTTGGCGTTTCCGGGAAAAGTGTCGGCCGATCAGAAAAGCCGTCGGCTTTTCATCACTGACTCGAACCATGATCGCATTCTGGTCACCGATATCACTGGCGTGATTCTGGAGGTGATCGGCAGTGGACAGTCGGGTCGGAACGACGGCGGTTTTGCCGAGGCCCGGTTCAATCATCCGCAGGGAACATACCTCGACGGCGATAAACTGTATATCGCCGACACCGAAAATCATCTGGTGCGAGTCGCCGACCTGAAGACAAAACAGGTGAAGACTATCCTCGGCACGGGCCAACAGGCACGCTCCTATAACACGTCCGGTCAGGGGACCAAAGTTGCGCTCAACTCGCCATGGGATGTTCTGGTGCACGACGGAAAACTGTATATCGCCATGGCCGGGGCGCATCAACTCTGGATGGCCGACCTAACAACCTATGCCGCCGAACCCTGGGCCGGATCGGCGCGGGAGGATATTATCGATGGCCCACTGGCCGATGCGGCCCTGGCTCAACCGAGCGGTATGACCACAGACGGCAAAAAAATTTATTGGGCGGACAGCGAGACCAGTTCAATCCGCGCCGCTTCATTTACATCGAACGCGCGCGTGGAGACGCTCGTCGGCAAAGGACTGTTTGATTTTGGCGATATCGACGGCCCGTCCTCGCAGGCGCGACTCCAACACCCGCTCGGTGCTCTGTATATGAACGGTAAAGTGTATGTCGCCGATACGTACAATTCGAAAATCAAAATCGTTGATCCAACGACAAAGATTGTCTCAACCTTCGCCGGAACCGGCAAACCGGGATTGCAGGACGGGACGCTGGCGACCGCTCAGTTCTATGAGCCGGGGGGTCTGGCGGCGATTGACGACCAACTCTTTGTCGCCGATGTCAACAACCAGGCCATTCGCGTGATTAACACCACGACTAATCAGGTCGGCACACTGAATGTCCGGGCCCAAACGGTAGCGAGTACAACCGTCGAACCCGCGAAGATGGCCACTGCTCCGGCCGAACCGCCGAAATTTTCCGGCCGGGTGATAACGGTGCCAAAAAAGACGCTGGCCGAAGGGAATGCGACCATCAAAGTCGAAGTTGAAGTTCCTCGCGGGTATCATTTGACCGATCAGGCGCCGAGCTACTTGAGCTGGTATTCCAGTGACCGGAAGTCGGTTGGATTCCAGCGCACATTTGAATCATACGATCCGGGGACGATCCGTTTTCCGTTCGATCTGGCCGTGAAGGCCAGGCCGGGGATGAGCGAACTCACGCTGGACGCCGTGGTCTATTTCTGCGAGAACAAGTCGACCGTCTGCATGTTCGACAAGTTCCGTATCACTCTGCCGGTAGAAGTCAACGGCACGGGCGCGCACACCGTAACGCTGTCGGCGGATGTGGAAGCGCCGGGAGACCGGAATTAGTCGGCAATGTAATACCGAAGAGTGCCTGCCGGTACTGTCCTGCTGAAGGCCCCCGAGTATCTGTCGTTGCGAGGAGCACCGTCTTCGGCGCGACGAAGCAATCTCGCTTCAAATGACGGGGCTCTTGAATATCTTGGTCCAAAGAACTTTGTATTTCTTGTTGTATGGACTCCATAAGTGTTGGGAGGG
>JBGOTX010000355.1:0-3150 GCA_041476705.1 Candidatus Zixiibacteriota bacterium | reverse complement strand
CTCGAGCGTCTTCTGTAACATGAGCCGATCTTATCCAAAAACAACGGCAGGGTCAAACCTTTTCGGTTGACCCTGCCGCTACACTGTTTACGATATTGCTTCGGAGCGCGTTCAACCGACGGTGGCTGGCTCCACTTGATGATCGTGGATTTCGTGCTTGCATTCGGGACATTTCAGGAACTCGCCCTTGGCCTTGCTTACCTTTTGCACGAGGAAGGCGTGATGGCAAAGCGGGCAGGGTCGGCTGACCGGTTTATCCCAGGAGGCGAAATTGCATTTGGGATAGTTGGTGCAACCGTAAAACGCCCGACGAGTCTTGGTCTGCTTTTCGATAAGTTGGCCGCCACATCCGGGTTTCGGACAGGTGATCCCCAGCGTCACCGGCTTGGTGTTCTTGCACTCGGGGTATCCCGAACAGGCCATAAACCGACCGAAACGACCGGTCTTGATGACCATGGCGGATCCGCATTTTTCACACTTTTGATCGGTCCGGGTTTTGGCTTCTTCTTCCGGAAGGGGCTTGGTCGATTTGCAATCCGGCCAGGCGGAACAGGCCAGGAAGCGGCCGTTGCGTCCCCATTTGATCACCATCAGCTCACCGCATTTTTCGCACTTGATGTCGGTGACTTCGACCATGGATTTCTTGATGGCGGCTTCTTTTTTCTTCACCACGCCCATCGTCTTGATGAAGGGCGTATAGAAATCCTTGACGACCTTGACCCAGTCATCGCTCCCGTCTTCAACCGAGTCCAATTCCTTTTCCATATTGGCGGTAAACTCGACGTTGAAAATATCCGGGAAGTGCTCAACCAGAATTTTGCTGACCGCCGTGCCCAGATCGGTCGGCTTGAGCTTGCGCTCCTCGAGCTCTACATATTTGCGGTCCTTGATGACGGAAATGATGCTGGCATAAGTGGAGGGACGACCGATCCCGTCGGCTTCGAGCCGCTTGACCAGCATCGCCTCGGAATATCGCGCCGGCGGCTTGGTGAACGACTGGACGGGTTGAAGTTCGATCAGCTTCAGTTTCTCCCCTTCGCTCAACTCCGGGAGCGTTTCGCTCCAGCTGTGGGCGCCGTTCTCGTCGGCCTCCTTCTCCTCGTGATACACCCGGAGAAAGCCGCTGAAAAGAATCTTCTGAGCCGACGCGCGAAGCAGATATTTGTCGGCGGTGATATCAACGGTTTCGACGCTGAACGTGGCGTCGGACATTTGCGATGCGACGAATCGATTCCAAATCAACGTGTACAGTTTTAGTTGCTGGATCGTCAGGTATTTCTTGACCTTTTCCGGCGTATATTCCATCGAGGTCGGACGGATGGCTTCGTGGGCGTCCTGGGCATTCTGCTTTTTGCCGTACTGGTTAGGGTGCGACGGCAGGTACTCCTTGCCGTACTCCTTCGCGATGTAAACCCGCACCGCCTTGATAGCTTCGTCGGCGATCCGTGTGGAGTCGGTTCGCATATAGGTAATGAGGCCGGCGGCCTCTTCCTTGCCCATCTCGACACCTTCGTACAGCTTTTGGGCTACCGACATCGTTTGTTTCGGACTCATGCCGAAGGCCTTGGCGGCTTCCTGCTGAAGCGTGGAGGTAATAAATGGCGCCAGAGCTTTTCGAGTGCGTTCGCTGGTCTTGATTTCGGAAACGGAATACGCGGCCTGGGTCAGCTCGGCAAGTATCTTGTCGGCTTCCGCCTTTGAGGAAATGACCACCTTGTTGTTTCCATCTTCACCGGCGCGCACCAGCGTTTTGCCGTCGATCCGCAACAACCCGGCGCTTAACTCATCCTTTTTCCTGTTGGCGAGGATGGCTGAAATTTTCCAGTACTCTTCGGCTTTGAACGCGGCGATTTCTTCCTCGCGCTCGCACACCAGCCGCAGGGCCACCGATTGCACCCGTCCAGCCGACAGATTACGGGCGACCGTCTTCCACAGGAAGGGTGAGACCATGTATCCCACCAGACGGTCCACCACCCGGCGCGCCTGCTGGGCGTTGACCAGATTCATGTCAATTGACCGGGGATGTTCAATGGCCGCGATCACGGCCGATTTGGTGATCTCGTTGAAAGTCACCCGCTTTAGCTTGGCTTTCGTTCCCTTGATACAGTTAGCTACATGCCAGGCGATCGCCTCGCCCTCACGGTCCGGATCGGGCGCCAAATAGACGATATCCGCCTTCTGGGCCGCCTTCTTCAGCCCGGCAATGACCTTTTCCTTCCCCTCGATGACATGGTATTCCGGCTCGAATCCGTTCTTGACATCCACGCCGATCTTCGACTTCGGCAGATCGACGATGTGGCCGATAGTCGACGCGATTTCAAAATTCGGGCCGAGAAAGCGCGCAAGGGTCTTGGATTTCGCCGGAGATTCAACGATGACAAGATGTTTGGCCATTGTGTCCTACTGACAGTACCGTGTGACAGTGTTTGCTATTCGGTATCGGCCCGGTCGAATTTTACTTTACCGTCCATCAGCTCTTTAAGGGCAACCATGGTAATTTTGCGAGCATCCATATCGAACTCGACCTCGCCGCCGGCCTCGACAATCGCCGCCAACTTGATCAAACGCCTGGTGTTGATCTGACGGGCGCGCAAGGCGGCCACGATCACGGCTTCGTACCGGTTGACCGTCACCTTTTCCAAATTATCAATCGGGGTATAGGGCACGACTCACTCCTTCTGGTTTGACCGCCATCTTAACCGAGTATTTTCATTGTTTGTTCCGGGGTCACACGGTTGTACGTCAACCGGCCGGCCCGAACGATGGCCAGAACATCGGCCACTGCATCATGTAGTTTATCGTTAATCACTACGTATTCAAACGGATAGGTGTGATCCTGCATGACCGCACACATTTCTTTCTTGGCGTTCTCAAAACGGAGCTTCAACTGCTCGCTGGTTTCAGTACCCCGACGCTTCAACCGTCGCTTCAACGCCCCGATCGACGGCGGCAGAATAAAAATCGTGACAGCGTCAGGATATTTGGCGCGCAAACGCTGTGCGCCCTGAACATCGACATCGAACAGCATCACCCCGCCCGTCTGGCGGAGTTTTTCGATCGGTCCTACCGGCGTGCCATAATCGAAGAGATGCACGTGAAAATGCTCAGCGAACAACCCGAGGGCGGCCTGGATGTCGAACTCCTTTGAGG
>JBGOTX010000354.1:0-3152 GCA_041476705.1 Candidatus Zixiibacteriota bacterium | reverse complement strand
GAAGTAGTCGATCCTGATAATTCTACCTGCGTTCCGGCGGCGCGGATCAAATCCGACGGGACCAAAAGAAAAATCAAAAGTATCAAGAAGAGATTCAGAAACCCGATCCGTTTCATCTTTCCTCCAAAGCCGATGGCCGAGACCATCCGCGCGATATCCCATCTGCGTCAGCAGTGTGAATACACACACACCGCTACACGCGCATCGACAATGTGACCAACAATAATGTTCCGGGATTTAACCGGTCCCGGGAAGACCAATCTGCAGGTAGCTTCTGATCCTAACTCGCTATGTACCTTTAGCATGGCCAATATACCTTCAAGTGCCGGTATGTCAAGCGTAGACTTCACCGACACCCAGCAATGCAAAGGCCACGCCAATCGATATTCCCTCCCGAAAGCTACGCCGATAATCGCAACTCCTTACCCCATAATGCGACCGCCCTGTGCAGGCCGGGAACACTTTCCCTTGGCCTGTGATTTCGTTTGCGCATTTTCGCCCCTGGCTTCAAAAGCGGCAAGCCACTCCATCCCTTTTTGGGACATGTCGCTCCGGCTTGTGGCCCGGTACAGACCGGAGTTGACATTGTCGACTGAGAAGAGTCATATTGGGCTCGATACAACCGAGGAGGAAGCGACTTCATGGCCAAGCCGAAATTACCGAAATCATCTCCCAAACCCCGGACAGCGACAATCGACACGCTGTTGCACGAAAACCGATTGTTCAAGCCGGCGGCCGCTTTCACCCGGCAGGCCAACGCGGGTGATCCTTCAATTTTCAAAAAGGCGGACAAGGACCCCGAAGTTTTCTGGGCGGGGATGGCTTCCCAGTTGGTCTGGAAGAAACCCTTTAGCAAGATTCTCGAATGGAAAGTCCCGGACGCCAGGTGGTTTGTCGGCGGAAAGCTCAATATCACCGAGACTTGCTTGGATCAACATCTGAGTAACGGCCGTAAAAACAAAGCGGCTCTCATCTGGGAAGGCGAACCGGGCGAGCGTCGTACTTTCACCTATTACGCCTTGTGGAAACAGGTCAACAAATTTGCCAATGCCCTCAAGACGCTCGGAATCGGCAAGGGTGACCGGGTAGCTATTTATCTGCCGATGATCCCGGAGTTGGTCATCTCGATGCTGGCCTGCGCCCGGATCGGCGCGGTGCATTCGGTCGTATTCGGCGGCTTCTCCCCCGAGTCCTTGCGCGATCGGATCAACGACGCCGGCGCCAAACTGCTGGTCACTTCCGATGGCGGATACCGTCGAGGTCAGATTATTCCACTCAAGCACGACGCCGATGTCGCCCTGGCCGACTGCCCAACCATCGAGAACGTAGTAATAGTTAAACGCGGCGATTTTCTCCTGCGGGTAAAAGAAGGGCGCGACCACTGGTGGCATCGGCTGATGCAGGAAGCCAAGGGGTATTGTCAGCCGGTTTATCTCGATTCCGAAGACCCGCTGTTTATCCTGTACACGTCCGGGTCAACGGGTAAACCGAAAGGGATCTGGCACACCTGCGGCGGGTATCTGACGGGCGTCTACGCCACCATGAAATATGTGTTCGATATCAAGGATAACGATGTATTCTGGTGCACGGCCGACTGTGGCTGGGTAACCGGACATTCCTATATCACTTACGGCCCCCTGGCTAACGGAGCGACCCAAATAATGTACGAGGGCGCTCCTGACTGGCCGGACCCGGACCGCTTCTGGCAGATTGTCGAAGATCACGGCGTATCCATTTTTTACACCGCCCCGACGGCAATCCGCGCCTTTATGCGCTGGGGACGCGAATGGCCGGACAAGCATGATCTCGCCACCCTTCGTCTGCTTGGTTCGGTCGGCGAACCAATCAACCCGGAGGCCTGGATCTGGTATCACCAGGTGATCGGGAAAGAGCGCTGTCCGATTGTCGATACCTGGTGGCAAACTGAAACCGGACACATTCTGATCACGCCGCTCCCGGGACTGACCTCTACCAAACCCGGCTCGGCAACCCATCCATTTCCGGGAATCAGCGCGGTGGTGCTCGATGAACAAGGGAATGAAGTTAAGGAGGGCGGCGGGTATCTGGCGATCACCAAACCCTGGCCCGGGATGCTTCGAGGCATCTGGGGCGACCGCCAGCGGTATATCGACACCTACTGGACCAAGTGGCCGGGGATCTATTTCCCTGGCGACGGCGCCAAGATTGATAAGGACGGATACCTGTGGATTCTTGGCCGGGTTGATGACGTCATCAACACCGCGGGACATCGCATTTCGACCATGGAGGTCGAATCGGCGTTGGTCGAGCATGCCACGGTGGTCGAAGCGGCGGTGGTTGGTATTCCGCATGATCTCAAAGGGGAAGCGCTCGCGGCGTTTGTCACCCTGGCCAAGGGAGTCAACGGCGACCAGAAACTTATAGGCCAGCTCAAAGATCACGTGGCCCGCAAGATCGGCGCGCTCGCCAAACCGGACAAAATCATCTTCTCGGCCGACCTGCCCAAGACACGCTCGGGGAAAATCATGCGGCGGCTCTTACGGGATATCGCCACCGGCAAGGTCATGGGCGACACAACAACTCTGGCCGATCCGGATGTCATAAGCCGGATCAAGAAGCGGTACGAAGAAGATTAGGCGGCCGCGTCTCCGAGGACCTTACTGCGGAATTCGATAGGGAATAAAGAATCCGCCGGTAAAAAAGAACTCATTGTCGTGAAAAGTCTGCAGGAAAATCAGGTTCCAAATGCGGGGATTGTTGGTCGGGGTTTTGAGCGTATCGGTGTAATGCTTGCGGTCGATTTCGATCATGTTGCGTTGCACAAAACCGCCATCGGTGGCGGCCGTTAACAAGAGCGTGGGCTGGTGCACTGTGTCCTGAATTAGCGAGGTTGTGTTCAGAATCAACGTTGCGCCGTCAGTAAATGTCTTGATATCAGTCAGTTTGACCAACTGATTTTGATCGGCCGAAAAGGCCGCTTGATTAGGCAGTTTCATGAGCGTCGAGACACGGAGAGGATCGGTCGCACCTTGAAAGGACCAGAGCACCCAGCCCACGTACGGCTCCAAATCGCTCCCCAGCTTGATAAACTTCGCCTGGCGAACTACAATCCGGTCGGCGTCGATGTAATTCGTGTCTGTGTTATAAATGCGTCTGGTGCGAACCGTGAACAT
>JBGOTX010000353.1:0-3157 GCA_041476705.1 Candidatus Zixiibacteriota bacterium | reverse complement strand
CGCCTGCACGCTGATCGACGCCCGCCACCCCCTGCTCAATCTCAAACTCAAAGACCTGGCCAAAGTAGTGCCGCTGACTCTTTCGCTGGGTGATGACCGCACCGCCGTTCTGGTCACCGGCCCGAACACCGGCGGCAAAACGATTGCCCTGAAGACCTATGGCCTGCTCACTTTGATGGCCATGAGCGGGCTTCCCATTCCGGCCAAAGAAACCAGCCGGGTGGGGGTGTTCAAGCAGGTCTTTGCCGATATCGGCGATGAGCAATCGATCGAGCTTTCGCTGTCGACCTTTTCATCGCATATCACCAACATCATTACGGCGGTAAAGAACGCCGACCGTGACTCTCTCGTTCTGCTCGACGAAATCGGAGCCGGAACCGATCCCAAGGAAGGGGCCGCACTGGCCGAAGCGATTGTCCTGCACCTGATCGCCACCGGCGCACGCATGATTGTCACCACCCATTACTCCCAGTTAAAGACGCTGGCGCTCGACAACCCCGAAATCGAAAACGCCTCGCTTTCTTTTGACCGCGAAACGCTCTCCCCCACCTATCATCTGCAACTGGGCATTCCTGGGTCATCGTACGCCGTGGAGATCGCCAGCCGTCTGGGCCTGCCGACCGATATTTGCGGGCACGCCTCGAACCTGATCGGATCGGGCGAACGGTCACTGACCGCGCTTATTACCTCGCTTGAATCAGAACTGGCGGCGGTGCGACAGGAAAAAATCAGTTTGACCGAACGTCTGACCGCCGCCGAGGAAATGGAACAACTCTACCGCACCCAGGCGGAAAAGCTTCGCAAGGATGTCGACGCCGAAAAGAAAAAAGCCCTGGCTGAAACCGAGACGCTTTTGGATCAGACGCGCAAAGAGACCGAACGTCTGGTGGCTGAGATTCGGCGAACTCAGGCCTCGCCCGACTCGGTCAAAGACGCACACCACACGATCAAGGCGCGTCAGGATGAACTCAAGCGACACAAGGAGACGCTCAAAAAGCCGACTGTCGACCAACCGTTGGACCGCTTTATCGAAGGCGACCGGGTACGGCTGATCGATCTCGGCCACGAGGGTGAAATCGAAGAATTGGTCGGCGAGGACCGGGCGCGGGTGAGAATCGGCAACATCACGTCGGTCGTGGATATCCGCAAACTCGAAAAGCTCGGCGCGGAGCAGAAACGCTCCTCCAAGTCGACGCCTCGTGTCCAAGCTGAGGGGATGGCAACGCCCGAAATTCATTTGCGCGGGATGACGGGCGAAGAAGCGATTGACGCGCTTGAACGCTTTCTGGATCGGGCCACAGTGTCAGGACTGCATCAGGTTTTTGTTATTCACGGCAAAGGCACCGGGGCGCTAAGGCGCACCCTCAGTGAATATCTGAAGAAACACCCCAACGTCGAGAGCATTCGCCTCGGTGACTGGAACGAAGGCGGCGCCGGGGTCACGATTGCGACGCTGAAATCATGATCCCGCCCGAGACCATAGATCAAATCCGGCAGGCCACCGATATCGTGCAGATAGTCGGCCAGTATCTTCGTCTGAAAAAGAAAGGGCGGGCGTTCTGGGCGAATTGCCCGTTCCATACCGAAAAGACCCCCTCGTTTCAGGTCAATCCGGATCGCCAGATTTACCACTGCTTCGGATGCGGCAAAGGCGGCAATGCGATCACCTTTCTAATCGAACATGAGAAGATGTCATTTATCGAAGCGGTGCGACATCTGGCGGTCAAGGCGAACATCACCATTCGCGAGTCGGCCACTGACTATCGGCGCGAAGAAACCGAGCGGCTCAATTTTGCCCATCAGGTGGCGGTGGAGTATTTCGCCAATCAACTTCGTCTGCCCAAATACAAGGTCGTCCTGAACAATTATCTCAAGACGCGCCGGGCGATCAGCGACGAAAGCATTGCGTTTTTCCAGCTCGGTCTGGCGGGCGAGGAATGGGACGGCCTGCTCAAATACGCCGCGGCCAAGGACCTCAAACCCGACGACTTGGTTAAAGCAGGTCTGGCCCTTCTCTCTGACAACACCAAACAGCATTTCGACCGCTTCCGCCAGCGGCTGATGATCCCCATTTTCAATCTCACCAGCAAACCGATTGCGTTCGGCGGTCGGACGCTTAAGAAAGGCGAACCCGCCAAGTACATCAACTCCCCCGAAACTCCGCTCTACAGCAAGAGCAATGTGCTCTACGGCCTGAACTTTGCCCGCGATCATATTCGTGAGAAGAATGCTGTGATCGCGGTCGAAGGGTACTTTGACTTTATCTCGGTCTGGCAGGCAGGGGTGCGCAATATCGTGGCCTCGTCCGGAACCGCGTTCACCGCCCAGCAGGCCCGTCTTCTCGCCCGGTTCGCCGAAGAAGTTTATCTGTTCTTTGATGCCGACTCGGCCGGCCAGAACGCCGCCTTGCGGTCGGTTGATTCTCTGTTTGATGCCGGTCTGGAAGTCAAGGTCGTGCAGGCCCCGCCGGAACACGACCCCGACTCAGTAGCTCGAACATGGGGGCCGGACAAGATCGAAGAACTGTTGCATGACGCGGTCCGGTACATTCCGTTTCGAGTCAAAAATGAGACGCTTAGCAATACCCGCATAATCGCTCAGGAAAAACTGGTCAAGGAGCTGGGCGCTCTGGCCGCCAAGATCTCCGATCCGACCCGTCGTGGGATTTTCCTGCAAGAGGCGGCAGCGGTACTGGGGGTAAACCCCGAGTTATTCCATTCGTTGCACAGAAAGCAGGCGCAGACTATAACCCAAACCGTCCCAAGGCCTTCCGCCAATCGCTTCGAGTGGGACTTCCTGTCACTTCTATTCAATAATCCCGGTTCAATTGACGATATAATACTACAGATATCGCCCGATGACTTCGAGTCCAAACCGTATCGACGCTTGTACGCCGCCATGATAATGCAGTATCGTGAGTCGGGAGCGATCGACGCTCGGGCGCTGGTCGACCGGTTCACTGACGATGAAATGATCTCGGCGATCACCGAACTGGCCGCCGAGTCTTGGGAAGACGATAAGGTGAGTACCGAGGCGGTAGCACGGACACGCGATTTCATCGAGCGAAAACAGAAACGGATCCGCGCGAAATTGCAGGAAGAATTGGCGCAGGCGGAAGCCGCCGGAGATCATGACAAGGCCACACAGTTATTGCAGG
>JBGOTX010000352.1:0-3166 GCA_041476705.1 Candidatus Zixiibacteriota bacterium | reverse complement strand
CCAGCCAAAGGGTCGGCGCTACGCCATCGAAGAAATTCGAATCCGTTCCACATCGGATTCCGATGCTGTCGCTTCAAAAGGTCACCTCGGTCGAAGAATTCACGGACTTTGATCGCCGGGTCAAAGAGGGGCTGGACACTGACAAAGAGATCGAGTATGTACTCGAACCAAAACTCGATGGACTGGCGGTGGAACTAATCTACAAGAACGGTTTATTTACGACCGGTTCCACCCGGGGGGACGGCGCAAGAGGCGAAAACATTACGCCGAACTTGAAAACAATCAGGAATATCCCGCTGAAACTTTCGACGGCCACCTGGAGCAAGTATCCGCTGTTGGAAATCCGTGGCGAAGTAATCATGAAACGGTCGGCCTTTCTTAAGTTGAATGCGCGACTGGAAGCTAGCGAGGAACAACCTCTCGCCAACACCCGCAATGGCGCGGCCGGGTCGCTTCGTCAACTCGATCCCAAAATCACCGCCTCCCGCCCGCTCGTTTTTTACGCTTACGGCATTTCCGATACCGACCTTGATGGTCTCTCAACGCAATCGGCGGTCATGGACTTCCTCAGAGATGAAGGGTTTGCGACCAATGACCTGATTGAGACGGTCGTAGGCATTGCGGGGGTATCCGCCGCTTTCGCCCGCTTAAGCAAAATCCGGCCTAACCTCGATTACGAAATTGACGGCATGGTCGTGAAAGTAAACGACTTTTCGGCTCAGCGCACCCTCGGGCAGATCTCGCGCGCTCCCCGCTGGGCGGTCGCCTGGAAATTCGCCGCCGAGCAGGGAGAAACCATCCTCGAAGATGTTGAGTTCTCGGTCGGCCGCACCGGCACGATCACCCCCGTCGCAAAACTCAGGCCGGTGCGCCTGTCCGGAGTCATGGTGTCGAATGCTTCCCTTCACAACGAAGATGAGCTTAAGCGTCTCGATGTTCACTACGGCGACAAGGTCTTGGTTCGCCGCGCCGGCGATGTCATCCCCGAAGTCATGGAAGTCATCGCCGACAAACGCCCCAGAGACTCGAAACGGGTGGTCTATCCGAAAAAATGCCCCTCATGCGGTGGACCGATCGTTCGTCTCGAAGGTGAGGCCGCCCATCGATGCCTTAATTTCGCTTGTCCTGCCCAACTTGAAGGTCGGCTAATTCACTTTGCGTCGAAAGGCGGCTTTGACATCGAAGGACTCGGCGACAAGTTGGCAAAACAGCTTCACGAGGCCGGATTGGTGCGCGATCCGGCCGACCTCTTCTTCCTCACGATCGAACAGCTCCTGCCGCTCGACCTGATGGGTGACAAACGCGCGCAAAATCTGCTTGATGCCATTGATCGCTCCCGCCGAGTCGATCTCGCGAGAATCATCTACTCCCTTGGGATCATCGGTGTCGGCGAGACCGCCGCTCGTATATTGGCCGAGGAACTGGGGTCGTTCGACCAGTTGGTAGGCGCCTCCCCCGACCAACTGCAAGCGATTAGCGGGATCGGGCCGATAATTGCCCGGAATATCGGCCAGTTCTTTGCCAATGAGGGCAACCGGGCGATGATCGCCAAGCTTCGTCGCGGCGGCATGGTATTTCCGGTCCAGAAGAAACGTGATCGGCAGGGAGTTCTGATCGGCAAGACATTCGTCATTACCGGTACGCTGTCGCAATCGCGTGAACATTACAAGGCGCTAATTGAGTCGAGCGGGGGTAAAGTCTCCGAAACGGTGACAAAAAAAACCGACTATCTTGTGTGCGGGGAGAATGCCGGCTCCAAGCTGGAAAAGGCCAAGAAGCTCGGCGTGAGCGTGATCGGCGAAAAAAGTTTATTGGAATTAATCAGAGGAAAATCGTGATCAATACTTCGAGGTGGACATCACCACGATATTTACGATTTCCAGAAGGCGTTCACACGAGAACGGCTTCTTGATAAACATATCGCCACCCGCTTTAAACGACCGCCCCTGATCATCGTTGCGGTCTTTACCCGTGAGAAATATCACCGGCGTACTGGCAAGGTCCGGTTCGGCTTTGACCCACTGGCAAACGGTGTATCCATCGGCGCCGGGCATCATGATGTCCAGCAAGATGACATCGGGTTTGAACTTTTTGGCTTTGGCAATTGTGTCTTTGGGATTGTTGAGCACATCGACACTGTATCCTGATTCGGTCAAGAACGTTTGGACGATATCGGTGATTTCCGGTTCGTCGTCGACGACCAAGACTTTGGCGGTGCGTAGCTTAATTTTTTGCGACACAATGGCATCCTTTGCGCACGTAATGGCGTAAAACAATCCGCTTGCCTGTACTTGTGAATGTCGGTCGATGGGAGGGTTTACTTTAGGACTGAATCTCTACCGACGTCTGAAGGGCGAGGGTCACGATGTCCCGTAACTGTCGGGCCGTAAATGGTTTACGAACATATGTGGGCGCCCCTGTGACATACGCGCGGCCGGCATCCTCAGACGGTGACTTCCCCCGCCTTGGCCAGCCAATCGTGACCACTGTTGGCGGCTAGGGTTCCATATCTCGATTTACTCCGGATAGCGGCGATCAATTCGGTGACTTAGACTTCGTCGTAATTGACTAATATCGCTGGCGACGTTTGGCAGAATTCACAGTAAGCACTGGTGCTTCCCTCTCTCCGTCGACTGCTTAAAACCCTACTGACGGTCATCGACAATTTCTAAATCCGCTGAAACGCTGGTTCGCTTCTGAGGAAACCCACCCCCTTTTTGGTTGCGAGGGTACCAGAGGACGGGTATCCTTGGGCCGTGGAAAACGATAAGCCGCTCATACATGTCGTCGCCCGGAACCGCAAGGCCCGGCACGACTATGAAATAACCGCCACGATTGAAGCCGGGATCGAATTGCGGGGGTGCGAGGTCAAATCGCTCCGGGAGGGTAAGATCAACATGTCCGACGCCCATGCCGTCTGGCATTCAGGCCAGATTATCCTGCGGAACCTTCATATTTCACCGTATCAAATGGCCTCTCAGGAATCGCTCGACCCCATGCGGGAACGACGACTCCTTCTTCACAAGAAGGAAATCGCCAAACTTCGCGCGCGAGTCGAGCAAAAGGGGATGGCGCTCATTCCGCTGGAAATCTATTTCAAGGGTAAGCTCGTGAAGATCGAACTCGGATTGGGCATTGGACGTAAGAAGTATGACAAGCGACAGGT
>JBGOTX010000351.1:0-3185 GCA_041476705.1 Candidatus Zixiibacteriota bacterium | reverse complement strand
TTGAAGAAAGGAATACCGATGCGCGGGAAACTCGCCATTGCAATCCCTGTTACCGTTGTGGCCTTTTTGGCCTCATGTTCGGATTACGGCAGTGCCCCAACCGATCCCGGCGGTGGCGCGCCCGGCGAGCTTAGTGTCGGAAACGTGACGGTAGCAGAAGGTTCAGCCGCTAATTTCGACGTGACACTTACCGCCGCAGTGGCTTCTACCGTAAGATTTAATTGGGCGGTCACGATGCTGAGTGCGTCGGCCGCCGATTTCACCGCACCGCTGACCGGCACCGACTCCATTCCTGCCGGCACTACCGGAAAGACAGTGGCAGTGCAGACGTTTGATGACGCCACGGCGGAGGGGTCCGAGTTATTCAAGTTCACCATCAGCGCCCCGGTCAACGCCACAATAAAGACGGGGACAGCCGGAGGCGTCATCTCTCCGAGTGATGGCGGTGTTGATGTCAGTTGGGGAACAACTGTTGGTCCTATTTTACAGACCATTTGTGGCGGGTGCCATCCCGCGAATGGCGGGGGGTTCAGTGTGGTCTCTCCTTCATCGCTGCAATCTACGGGAACCCACACGCCGAATGTTGTTCCCGGCAACGGAACCGGATCAAATATAATTGATAAGTTATCGTCGAGTTCGCCGGCAATCGGCGGTACACAAATGCCGCAAGGAAGATTGCCCCTTGGCGTCGATACCATCACCATGATCAGACAGTGGATCGACCAGGGCGCACAGAACAACTGAGGAGAAACATCATGAAACGTCTTGCACTCATGACCATCAGCACCCTGATCGTTCTTGCGACAAACCTGTTCGCAGGCACGTACGGTATCGACCCGGCCTCGACCGTCGACACCGTGTATTTCCGTTCATCGGCCAGGTTGGAGTTCATCGAAGGGAAGACGACCAATCTCACGGGCGGGTTCAGCGTCGATCCGCAGAATACATCGTCCGGTGTGACCGGATTGTTTCAGGTTGATCTTCGCACGTTAAAGACCGGAATCGACATGCGCGACGAACACATGCGCGAGCGGCATTTGCAAACCGACCAGTATCCGTTCGCCTACTTTTCAATTGAGAGTGTGAGCGGTTTACCGGCGGCGTTGAAATCCGACACCACCTATACCGTTACCGGCGCCGGATTATTCTATATCCACGGCGGGAAACGTTCGATACCCATTTCGTTGGAGGTGCGGGCGCACGCCGGGGACCACACTTCGGATGGTATGAAGGTGCGGGCCAAATTCTCTTTGAACCTCGATGAATTCGGGATTCCAAGACCGAGGGCGGTGTTTCTCAAGCTGGCCGAAACTATCAACGTTGAGGTTATCTTCGCCGCGTACAACAACTTGGCCCCGGCCGCAATCACTTTGCCGGACTGGTCTTTGAGGAAGTGACCAAGAGATGCGCTTTTTTGCTGGCATAGGCCGGCAATCAGGCGTATTTTCATTGAGATAACGACCCGGTAAGAGGAGAAGCGGTGGATAGTCGGATTTGGGAAATTGTATTCTACTTAATGGATAATCTGCGCTCGCCGACCTCCGAGGCCCCGAGTCTGTCCGAAATTTCGGGCGACCTGCGCAATCTGGGGTATTCCGAGGATGAAATTTCTTCCGCTTACAGCTGGATGCTCGATAATGTTTCGGGCACGCATGGGGTGGTGTTCACCGAGTTGTCGGGCACGCGGCCGTGGCATCGGATGCTGAGTCCGGCCGAGCGGGCACATTTCACGCCGCGCGCGTATGCCTATTTGATGGCCATGATCAATTCAGGGGATCTGGACAGCCAGAACCTTGAGGAGATTCTGGACCGGGTCGAATTTCTCGGCGCTTTGCCGGTTGATCCGGAACAGCTCGAGGCAATTGCGCGCGCGATTGAGACCGAGGTTCCCGATCATTACAGCGGCGAGTCAGCCGCAAACTTTCTGAACTGACATGTCGATAGCGGGCCGGAAAATAATCGTCGGGCTGACCGGCGGCATCGCTTGTTACAAAATTCCCAATCTGATCCGTCTGCTGGTCAAGCAAAAAGCCGAAGTCCGGGTTATCATGACCGAGGCGGCCACGAAATTCATCACGCCGCTGACGCTTGAGACGGTGTCCGAGTATCCGGTGGAGTATCGGATGTTTCCCGATGGACAGTTTGTGGGCACGCGGCATATCGATCTGGCCGGGTGGTGCGATCTGTTTGTCATCGCGCCGGCCACGGCTAATTTCCTTGGCAAGGTGTCAAGCGGTGTCAGCGATGATCTGTTGACGACCATTCTTTGCGCCAGCGCCAAACCGGTGCTGATCGCCCCCGCCATGAATCCGCAAATGTGGCACAACAAAGTCACTCAGCGGAATTACGCCTACCTGAAAAACGAACTTGGGTTCTTGAGTGTAGGACCGGCCGAGGGAGAGATGGCTTGCGATTCCTGGGGAGTGGGACGGATGGCCGAACCGGAGGACATTTATCGCGCCGTAACGGCCTACTTCGAGAAGGGCGTAAAAAAAAAAGTTCTGACCGGTAAACGGGTGCTGGTCACGGCCGGGCCGTGCCGCGAGGCCATTGATCCGGTCAGGTATATCTCCAATCGATCATCGGGCAAAATGGGGTATGCGCTGGCTCGTGCGGCACAGGAGCTCGGCGCCGACACGACGCTTATCTCCGGCCCGACCAATCTCACGCCGCCGGCTGGTGTCGTTTTCGTTTCCGTTGAGACGACCGACCAGATGGCCAAAGCGGTGTTGAAGAAGCTTGCCGCTTCGAACTGCCTCATCATGGCGGCGGCGCCGTCGGATTTCGCCCCGGAAAAGGCGGCGACATCCAAGATCAAGAAAGAGAACGCCGCGCTTTCGCTCAAACTCAAGCCGACCGTTGACATTCTGAAGGAAGTGGCCAAGAAGCGCCGCAAGGGTCAGGTGGTGGTCGGATTTGCGCTTGAGACTGACAACGATCTGGCCAACGCCCGCCGAAAATTGACTGATAAGAAGCTCGACTTGATTGTGCTGAACAATCCAACCAGGGCGGGGGAGGGTTTTGCACACGATACCAACAGAGTTATCCTCATTAGACGTGGACAAGTCAGGCCTCAGCGGTGGCCGTTGGCGCCAAAGAGCGAAATTGCCGAACGACTGCTTGAATTGATTGCAACCTTGCTGTAGCTTGATCCGCCACCGGCAGGATGAGCTCAGTATGAAACC
>JBGOTX010000350.1:0-3201 GCA_041476705.1 Candidatus Zixiibacteriota bacterium | reverse complement strand
GTCAACCGTCGTCCCGGAAGCGGCCGCTCGTTTCTCGGCCAATTCTGTCAGGCGTTCGGTCATGGTATACCCGGGACAGACGCAGTTGGCGGTGATGCCGTGCCTGGCGTACGTATTGGAAATCGTTTTGCAGAACCCGTGAACACCGGCGCGGAAAGAGTTCGACAGAATCAGATCATCGACCGGCTGAAGCGCCGCCACCGAAGTAATGTAAATCAGTCTCCCCCATTTCCGCCTGACCATCCCATCGATAAGGCCGCGCGTCATTTCGACCGCGGCGCTGAGAATCAGGCGATACCCGGCCTCCCAGTTCTGTATGGGTTGACTGTCGAAAGTTCCGGCGGGCGGGCCGCCGTTGTTGAACACGAAGATATCAATGCCCGGCGAGCCGTCATTCCCTTTAACTGCGTTGAGTATTCGGGTGACATCGCCACCGACGCCGAGATCGCCCTCTACGCAACGCGGTGTTTGGCCGGTTGCGGAGGCAATGCGACTGGCCGCGGCCGCAAGCCGCTCGCGATTTCGCGAGTTGATGATCACCTCGGCTCCCTCAGCCGCCAGCAGTTGAGCGGTGGCGAAACCGAGACCGGAGGAAGCGCCGGTAACGAGCGTCCGTTTACCGGAAAGACCGAGATTCATTACGGCTTCACTTTTGCCAATTCAAACGGCAGGAAGGTGGCGGTTTTGCATCCGCGCTCGAAATCGATCACCCGGAACCGTTCGTTTGGCGAGTGGATGTTGTCGGTGGCCAGACCAAACCCGATCAGGAGCGTGTCCAGTCCGAGTGTCTCCTTGAACTCAACTACAACGGGAATCGAGCCGCCTTCTTTGATAAATACCGGCTTCTTGCCAAATCCGGCCGCGACCGCCCGACTGGCCGCTTCGAGCCAGGGGCCCTCGATCGGCACCTGCACCGCTCTGGCGCCGCCGTGCTTATCAATTTTCACTTTCACCGTTTTGGGAGCGATCTTCTTGAGATATTTTTCGAGCTTGTTGCAAATGTCCATCGGCTATTGTCCAGGCACCAGACGCATCGTGATTTTGCACGAGGCCTTGGCGGCGATGATCGTCTTGGCGCCTTCGCCTTGATATCCGCCGGTGATCCCGTTGACATCAAGCGTCGGGCGGGACCAGGCCCGCTCGAGCGTGATGAACCCTTTTTCACCCTGAAGACCGGACACACCGATGCTCTTCTTGTAATTTGATTCGTTGAACGGCAATTTCTTTATCTGTGTCCGCTCCCACTTGGAAAGCGGCTTGACCCCCGCATAAAATCCGGGAACGGCCACTTTGCCATTCTTGTCATGTAGCTGGGCCACTATCCAGCAGAGCGTGTTGATCGGATTGGCGATTGTCCCGCCAAACGACCCGGAATGGACATCGCGATCAGGACCATCGACAAAGACTTCACACGAGGCAATCCCGCGCAGACCAAACGTCACAGCCGGAGTCTTCTCGTTAAACTGGCCGGTATCGGATACGACCACGATATCAGCTTTGAGCAGTTCCTTATTCGCTTTAAGGAACTTCGGGAGATTGGCCGAATGTGATTCTTCTTCCCCTTCGATAAGCAGTTTGACATTGATAGGCAGAGACCCGGTTGCTTTCAGGATTGCCTCGAGTCCTTTGATATGCGTGAAAGTTTGCCCCTTGTCGTCGCTCGAACCTCGGGCGTAGATGTACCCGTCGCGTATCTGCGCTTCAAACGGCGGCGTGGTCCACAACTCAAACGGTTCAGGCGGCTGGACATCGTAGTGCCCGTAATACAAAACTGTCGGGGCATTTTTGTCGGCGAGATACTCGGCGTAGACGACCGGATGACCGCCGGTGGGCAATAGTTGCGATTTGAATCCGATCGAAGCCAGGTGGGCCGTCAGCCACCCGCCACAGGCGGCAACATCGTTTTTTCTTTCGGGCTGGCCCGACACTGATGGAAAGCTGATAAACTTGAACAGTTCTTCGAAACGCTTCTTTTCGGTCTGAGCGAGATATTCGAGCGCGGTCATCACAGTCTCCTTGTGAAGTGTTTTACTTTCATATATAGCGGGAATATACACCGGGATGGTGGCTGATGTAAAGTCACTGATGGCGGGATGTGACGGCCGTTATCAGGGCCGACGCTCGCGGAACCAGCGGGCGGGATCGCCGATAAACACAAGGCAGGAATTGAGCACTTCCGAATGGAGGGACTCTTCCTCCACCAGCCACCGGTAGAAGGCCTTGACGTCAGGATCGGTGCTGGTGTCGATTTGTTGGGTGTAGAAATCGGCGGCGCCATTTTCGAACTTCACCGCCAACTCATACGCCTCGACATCGGAAGCCCCGGGACGGATTTCTTCCCTGAGAGCTGCCAACCGGTCATTGAAGGCCCTGGTTCTCTGTTCGACAGACTCCGGCGAAATAATGGGCGGGGCGGCAATCCCGGATTCGACCGAGCGATAGAATTCACGAATCCGCTCGATATGCTTCCCTTCTTCCGCGGCCAGAAACTCAAGCGTTTGGCGGGCATGGAGATTGGTGACCTGCGCGGCCGCTTCGAGAAAGAACCGCCGACCCTCTTCTTCGAGACGAAGGGCCACCTTGAGCGGTTCGAGAATATTGGCTTTGGACTGATCGGGCAAACGTTCCTCGTGTGTTCGGTCATAGGTCGCGCCGATTTACGGCTGACAAACCCGAATATAGAAGCACAACCGCGAAAAGTAAAGATGTGACGATCGGCAGGGTCACATCAATCGGCCTTCCCGACGCCAATTGGTGAGCCGCCCGACCCAGTTCAACCGTCCCGGGCGCGAGGAAGCGCATGGCTCTTAACAGTGATCCGATCAGAGGAATACCCAGCGATTGAGCGAGCACTTCTCGATTTACCAGCACAAGTTGCGCGACCCAGACCCCGACACACGCCAACAGCGCATGAAGGGTTGATCGAAACAACAGGCCGAAGGCCGCCGCTATAATCATCCAAATCATACCGGTAAACAAATACAGGGACACGATCTCGCCAACCCGGAGATCGTACAGGCCATACCGCACAACCCCGGCCAGAGCCGTCGGCAGGACCGCCGCCAGCAATAGGCCGCCGTATACGATCAGAACCGCCAGTAGTTTCTCGGTCAGGAATTTCCCCCGGCTCATTGGCATCGTAAAGTAGAACCAGGCGCGCTCTCGGTTCACAATCGCCGGGAACAACCCCATCACCAGAAG
>JBGOTX010000349.1:0-3244 GCA_041476705.1 Candidatus Zixiibacteriota bacterium | reverse complement strand
ATTGTTTATAGATGTAATGAACCGCCAGATCCTCGCCGTGAGCAAGTGAAAACTATTGTCGCCACACTCTGCGTCCTACTGAGTCTCTTGACATTCAGTCAGGTGCGCGCATCCATAGTGATTGGCGGCTCCGACGGGCTTGATCCGGAGGATTCTGCGGTTACGTATCCGGTCGTGTTGGCGCTGTCGGGTGGCGGCGCCAGAGGGTTGGCCGGCGCCGGCGTACTTAAGGCCTTCGAGGAAAAGGGGATCAGGACAACCGCCATCGCCGGTACGTCGATCGGCGGGATCATCGGCGGTCTGTACGCTTGCGGCTTCAACGCCGACCAGTTACGACAAATCATCGAGGCCATCGACTTCTCGGAATTATTCACCAATGAGCCGCCGCGCGCGACCATGCTGTTTACTCAGCGGCGGGAGCGCGAGCGACACTTATTGTCAGTTCGGTTTGACGGCCTCCGGCCGCAGATCCCCCACGCTCTCACCGGCGGCCAGGAACTGACTTCGCTCTTGGCCCGACTCACGCTTCTGGCCAACTACCGCGCCGCCGGCGACTTCAACAAACTGAAAATCCCGTTTAAGACTGTGTGTACCGACGTCGTCAGCGGACGCGAAGTCGTTCTCGATACCGGTTCGCTGGCCGACGCCATGCGCGCGACCATGGCGTTTCCACTGGCCTTTACCGGCGTCGAGCAAGGCAATAAGCTCCTGATGGATGGCGGCATCGTCATGCCCGTGCCGGTATCGATCGCGCGCCGCATGTGCGGGATTTCTCCCTGCGTAGTGGCGGTCAACACGACCAGCCCGCTTCTGACCAAGTCCGGCCTCGCGACCCCGGTGGACATCGCCAATCAAGTGACCACGATCATGAGCGCGAACGAACTGTCGGCGCAATTGAGTCAAGCCGACTTTCTCATCTATCCCGAATTGGATGGATTGTCATCCACCGATTTCGATCTGCGCGACAGCATCATTTCGCTAGGTCATCGCGCCGGATTGGCCATGGCTGATACGATAATTCGTTCGATTCGTCGGCTGACCGACACCGCTACGATTGAGATCGGCCGAATCACCGTCATGTCAGGCGACACTGCCTTGTCGACCAGAATTTCTGCGCGGCTGACCAGCCAACGGTTCACCGAGGCGGCGTTGACATTCGAACTGAAATCACTGGCGCGACAGGAACATCTGTACCGCCTTGAAGCCACCTTTGATTCAGCGGCGTCGGAACAGTTCGCGCGGGTATCGAACAGCCGTCTCGTTCATCTGGTAGTTCATGTTCAGCCGGCTCCCCGGTGTGCCGATGTTGCTCTGGACATTCAGGGCCTTACGCGGTTCCCGGCCGACTCGATACGGACCTGGCTCTTTTCCGTCGATTCGCTTCTTACACCCGCCTCTCTAAAACGCGGCCTCGATTCGGTCATCCGCCGATATGGCGCGATCGGATTTGACCTAGCCACCGTTCGCCAATCCCGCCTGGACAATTTGGGGCGAACCCTGACAATCGACATTGATGAAGGAATCGTGCGACGAATCGATGTCTTGCAAAACCAAAAAACCCGCGACTGGGTGGTGCGTTCCTATTTCCCCGTGCATCGCGATGAGCCATTTTCCTCGGAAAAAGCCGTCCGGGGGATGGGAGAAGTATTCGGCACCGATCTGTTTGATCGCGTCACGATTCACGTCATGCCGACCGACGGCGGCGCCGTGGTCATGCTGACCGTCCGGGAACGCCAATCTCTTCAGGTGCGGCTTGGCTGGCACTGGGACAACCGGTATCAATCCGAAGAATTTCTCGAACTTCTCAACGACAATATCTTCGGCACCGGCGTGGAATACCTTCTCCATGCCCAGTACGGCCTTGACCGTCAGTCATATTTTGGCGAGCTGAAAGCCGACCGGATTTTTTCCACCTATCTCACCGCCCAGACCAAGGCGGGGTTTGACCGAACTATCCGCACCACCTTCGGCCCGGATAATAAACCTGACGGCACACGGGAGGAAACGAAGCTGGGCCTGGCCATGAATGTCGGACAACAGATCATTCGCCTCGGAACGGTCACCGCCGGAGTCTCGGTCGAACGGTTGCGATACGAAGATCGTCGGTTTCCGGTCGAGGCCTTCACGCTCAACAGCGTGAATCTTGAGTCGGAGGTAGAGACCTTCGACCGCGTGCCCTTCCCCACCGCCGGGAGACGCCACTACCTGCAAATTCGTCTGGCCGGGGAATACCTTCGAAGTGATCGTAATTTCGCCCGGTTCTTTTCCTCATTCGAGGCCTACTACACGCTGGCGAGCAAGCTGACTTACCATCCGGTGATTTCGCTGGGGCTGTCGCGCGACGGCCTGCCGGCGTCGGAACGATTCTATCTTGGCGGCATGCACTCACTCACCGGACTCCGCTACGAAGGAATTAACGGCGACAAGTGCCTTCTGCTCAACCAGGAACTTCGGTATCGCATTATTCCGCGCGTATATGCGAGTGTGCGCTTCGATGCCGGCAACGTGTACGAGCGGTTGGATCAGCTCAGGTTGACTGGTCTTCGACACGGCGTTGGTCTGGCGCTTGCCCTTGACACGCCGATCGGTCCGATCGAGTTCGCCTATGGCCATGCCAACAAAGATGAAGAACGGCTCTATTTTTCTGCCGGGCTCGCGTTCTGACCTGTCGAGTCAATTATCTACTGTGTGACCTCACTTTTCCCTTGACATCGTTGGTCTACTTTGGTATCGTAGGCACAGCCAGACTGCAATTAGCTCGATATTTAGATCTCACCCCTCACATGGGTCGCCAGACGCGACGACTCATTTCGGCGCTCTCTTTACCCCACGCTCACGTATCTCTTCATTCGTCCATGGCGCAAACTCGGAAGCCAGGGAGGGATTCATATGGATGACACTCGTCACCGGCCAAATCAGTGATGACCGTCGCTGTTTTCGCGGAGGTGGCGAATAGAGAGAACTCGACAGAATAACCAACAGCGCAAGGGCTGTCTCCCTTGCATGTATGCACGAGATCGATGACTGCGTTGTTCCCTGAACAAACATTCGTCGATCAAAAGGGGGGCGAGGATCGACACCGATCCGAAGTAATACGCAATACGACACAGCCCGGCGGACACTCTCCGCCGGGTTTTGCTTTCCCCCCAGAAGTCTGGCCTCAATCCCATATTCAGCGCTTGCGACTCTGGCGTTTCTCCCCGGAAATCCGTTCCGGGCTGTGCTGATATTGAACACTTTCCGT
>JBGOTX010000348.1:0-3246 GCA_041476705.1 Candidatus Zixiibacteriota bacterium | reverse complement strand
TGGGTCATGCGGTCCTCGACGCCGGCTCTGTCGGGGACAACCGGGGGCGTGCCTTCTGTCAACTCCTGCTCATACTGATTCACGTGGGAGCGATTGGCGAACCGCTCGCCCCCCATGAATGAATGCGCCGAGGGGCCCAGCCCCAGATAGTCGCCGCCATCCCAGTACCGCAAATTGTGCCGGCACTCAAACCCCGGCTTGGCAAATGAAGAAACTTCGTATCGTTCGTACCCCGCCTCCGCCAGGCGGGCACACCCGCCGCGATACATTGCCAGCGACAAATCCGAATCCGGCATGGTGAGCGATCCCGAGGCCACCCGCTCGGCCAGCGTGGTTCCCGGCTCGACCGTCAACTGATAAAACGAAATATGCGGCGGATTGAGATCAATGATTTCGTCGATATCGTCTGATAACATCCGGCTGGTCTGTTTGGGCAGGCCGAAAATCAGGTCGACTCCGAAATTGCTATATCCGAGGGCGTTGGTGAGATAGACCGCGCGGGCGGAGTCGGTCGGATTGTGCCGTCGATTCAAAAGTTGCAGGAGCCGAAGATTAAACGACTGCAATCCGTAGGTCGGCCGGTTCACGCCGAGCGCCCGGAACGCCGCTAACTTGTCGGCCGTGATCGAATCCGGATTGTTCTCAAGCGAAAACTCGATTCCTTCGGGCACGAAAAACAAGCGGCGCACCTGGTCGAGCCAGCCGGCGAACAGGTCAAGATTGGTCAGCGAGGGCGTCCCGCCGCCTATGAAGATCGTGGAGATTTCGCGGTTGTGACCGGCGTACGCCTGCGCTGCAAGATACGTTTCGATCGTCAGCGCCCGGAAAAACAGCGCTTCCCGGTCGGCGTCATACAACTCTTTGTAGAAGTCGCAGTACGAACACTTATTGCGACAGAAAGGGAAGTGAAGGTACAGACCGAACGACATTGATTACAGCGAGGTCATGATGCGATCCCAGCGGGTGCGTGTCGGCAGATTATACAGAAAATGCCCGACCCACTGAATCACATGATGCACGTATGGAAATTCCCAGCCCGGCGGATTGGGATCCGGGTCCCACGACCAGTAGATAAACACCGCTTTCCCTTTGATATTTCCGGCGGGAACGGTGCCCCAGAACCGGCTGTCCTGGCTGTCATCGCGGTTGTCGCCCATCACGAAATACTGACCCTGCGGCACGAGATACGGCCCGAAATTGTCGCGGAACGACAAATCACCGGGCAATATTTTTTTGTCGGTGTTCTTGGCGCTTGGCGGCACGGTCGCCACCGCCCCGTCGACATACACCGTCTTGTCGGCCACCTGCACCGTTTGTCCCGGCAGAGCCACTATCCGCTTGATGTAATCCTTCTCCAGGTTGTTGGGGTATTTGAATACCACAACGTCTCCGGCCTTCGGATAGTTGCCGTACTGGTAGGCCAGTTTGTTCACGAAAATATAATCTCCGGTGAACAGGGCATCTTCCATCGACGCGGAGTTGACGCGATAGGCGGAGACCACAAAGATCCGAAGGAGCACGGCCGCAACGACTGCGAGTATGGCGGTTTCGAGGTACTCGCGCCAGAGCGGCTTGACAGGGCGACGGTTGAGAAACTGCCGCGCCTGTTGCTGGCTCTCGATCTGTTTGTGCTCTTGTAAGAGAAAGTCCTGGTCCATACGTACATAGGTTATCGACTTATCCCCAAATTTCTTTATATGGGGGGTTAACTGAGGCAATATACGACGATTCGGCTCATAGACAAGCAAAGTCCACGACCGCCCCCTGGCATCCTGGGCCGGGCCCAGGCGCCCAACTGGAATTATCCACACCATCGGCCCGAAAAGATGCTGTCCGCGCCGCGGGCCAATGAGTATAATAGCGATCTCTGTTTACCAACTCAAGCCGCATGAAAGGACGGTTCATGAACTCGTATCCGAACTCTCTCGCTTCCACCGGCCGGGCCAGTTTCCGCCGCCTTGGCATCGTCAGTCTTGGACTTTTGATTCTGCTCGTTTCCCAGGTCAGTGGACAGCCGCCCGATGACCGCAAACCGACCAACCTCAAAGTGCTCGACAGCACCATGTCGCGCGAGCAGGTCATGGGGGTGATGCGGCAATTCACCCAGGCGTTGGGCGTCGGGTGCGACCACTGCCACGTCCGACCGACCGGGAATCAGCGGGAGCCCGATTTTGCGTCCGACGACAACAAAATCAAATTGACCGCCCGTGCCATGTTCCAGATGGTCAACCAGATCAACAACACTTCCCTCGCTCACCTGCCCGCTGTCAGCGATACTCCCAGAGTGACTGTGCAGTGCATGACCTGCCACCATGGGCAACCTCGTCCGCTCCTGATTCAGGACATCCTCAAGAAAGTCCGAAAGGACCAGGGTATGACCGCCCTTGATTCGACTTACCGTGACCTGCGCAAGCAGTATTACGGTAGTTTCGCGTATGATTTCAGTGACCAGTCGCTGGCTCAGCTGGCGCTGGAAGTCGTGCCCGAGAGCAATCCGGATGCGTTTGCGCTCCTGAATCTGAATAAGGAATTCAATCCGAAATCGTACATTAACGAATGGGCGATGGGGCGGGTTTATGTGGCCAAGGCCGACACCGCCTCGGCGATTGCCGCATTCAAACGGGCGCTTGAGATCAATCCGGATTTCCGCCGCGCCCAACGGGAACTGCAGATGCTGGGCGTGAAGCCGTAAAACTCGAATCCGCTATAGCCCCGTTCTCCGATTATTTCCGCAGGAGCCGCATGCAACGGCTCCTGCGTTCTTTCTGGTACAAATCTACCACGACTCCGCGCTGTACTTCGCAATCGCGCCGGTTTCCAGATTGTGGCGATAGATTCTGATGAAAAACAGATACGCCCCGGCAACATACAAAAGAGCGAGCGCGCCGCCGGTCAGCAGGTTCGCGCCGAGATCGACCGAGAAGGCGCCGGAGGAGATCAAACTACGCAGACTTTCAAAAACGTACGAGGCCGGAATTGCTTTTGCGATTAGCCGGAACGCCGGCGGTAAAGTCGAGATCGGGTAGAACACGCCGGAAAAAATCGACAGCACCAGCGGAATCGGCCAGCCGAGCCATTCGGCGGTCGGTCCGAACCGAAAAATCATACCCGAGACGAAAATCCCCATCGCCAGAGCGAAAACAAATAGTATTCCCATGAAGGGAATCAAGAACAGCCCCATCTTGAAAATGTCGAATCCAAACGCCACGCCGGCCAGAATCACACCCAATACGAATCCGGAGAGAC
>JBGOTX010000347.1:0-3247 GCA_041476705.1 Candidatus Zixiibacteriota bacterium | reverse complement strand
GAGTACGACGGATCAAATCCCGATCCGAGCGCTGAGCCGGCCAAAACCGCCAGCATACACACCATGATTGCGACCATACGATGCATGCACGCCTCTTTCAGGTTGAAGGTTGAAACGAATCTAACAGAGGGATCGGGCCAACGTCAAGAGTGCGCAAGCGGTCAAAACCGGAAAGCGAGCTGAGCCGTGGCCCCGCCACGGGGGTCGGGAGCGATATCCACCGTGAATTGGTCGTTGCGCGGATTTATCGGCGAGCCGGACAGGTGGGCATCGACATAGGCGTCGAACATCGAAACCAGAGTCGTCAGCCCGAAAAACCAGATGAACTTGTTCCGGGAATCGCGGCGGTTCCGATAGAGTGCGTAAGTTGCCAATTTCACGTCAACGTCGGTGGCGGCGGCGTATTGCGAGCGGAACCCGTGCGCCTGTTGGCCATAGTGGATTGCCTTGACAGCAAACCAGGTCTCAAGACCGATAAAAATCCCCGCCTTGATAAACCGTTGGTTGCCGATCTGGCCGAGACCGGGAACCAGCATCGACTTGAACAACGCCACAGTCGGTATCTGAACCAGATGTTTTTCGAGATTGACGGCATTGGTGACATCACCCGCGACATGTTGTTCCATTTGCGGAACATAAATCACCGTATCGGCAACTTTGTTCGAATCCGGCGACGGTGACTGTCCCCAAACCGCACTCCCCACCAGTGCGACAAGGGTGACTACCCCGACCAACGCCCAAAACGACTTCATGCCTGTTCTATCCCAACAGCATCAGTTGTTTCGCGTGAAGGGTGATATCAAGCGAGTTGGTTTGCAGTTTAACGAGTTCACCGTCGATATACAGCGTGCGCCCCTGGGTCGGCTGACAGAGAATGGCATGGCCACGGTACAGAACGATCCCGCTCCCGTACAAGTACTTCTTCTTGTAGATCTGGCGCACGAAGGAGGAATATTGTCCCGTCATCGGGGTTTGATCGCACAGCACTTCCAGCAAGCCGTCATCGCCGATCGAGGAGGGCGAAAACGGCAGTCCCACCGAGTAAGGGAGGACATTGACATTGAGAAACACCGGCTTGAAATCGAACCGAACGGCATCCACCTTGAGAAGGGTGTTGTACAGGGTCACGCGGGCGGCCGCCAGCGCCGTCAGGCGGGACCAACCGATACCAAACCGGGGCGCCCGCTTACCTTCGAGCTCAATCGCAAGCTCAGGCACCAGCCCGAGCCCAACGGAGCCGAAGAACGGCATACTCCCCACCATGCCGACATCCATCTTGCGGTAATTTCCCTCAAGGACTCGGGGTATCGCGGCTGACGGCTTGATCTCGCCGTACACCGACCGAGCCACGTTGTTGAAGCGACCGACCGGGATTATACCCACCGGCAGATCGGCTTCATGGGCTACCCTCGCCACCAAGTTGAAGGTTCCGTCCCCCCCCACAGCCACCAAACCGGTGATTTTGCCAAACCTGTCATCGTTCGGGGGAGTTTCACCGGTGATTTGCCCAACCAGAAGCTGGGCCTCGCGAAGCATGGCGCCGGCGGAATCCGGCTCGGCCAGCGTATAGAAACCGCCCCGGCGTTTGATCTCTTTGGTGACTGACTCGACAATTGACCGGGAGAACCCGGTCGCTTTGGGGTTGACCAGCACTCCCCAGTGCCGGTCACTACTTTTTTGATGGCGGCGCCTTTGCATGAAGGGAGTATAACGAATTCTTGCTCCCGCCTCAACGCCTAAACCCGGAGTCTCGTTATTCCGATGTTCGAGGTTTTCGGGCCACGAAGTAACCTCTTCTCCCTGAGCCGGGCCGTGCGATTGAATCTTGATTGCCTTCTGGCAGTCGCGTATACTGGAAGCGCATGTCCGAGACCACTCTGAACGCCTCGACCAGTAAACTGACCGCGCGGTATCTGCCGTTTATCGCGTTGTTGGTGGTCTTTGCCCCCGCTCTGTATGACCTTGTTCGGGATTGGGCACAGGATGACAACTACTCTCACGGCTTTTTGGTGCCGATCGTATCGGGGTGGCTTCTTTGGCAGAAGCGGGCCAAGCTGAAAGCGGTGGCGCAGGTCATCGACCGAACCGGTCTGGCGCTCCTTATCCTGGGCGGGGTTCTGTTCGTTCTCGGCAATGGTGGCGCCGAGTTCTTTACCATGCGGGTGTCGTTTGTAGTCATGCTGTTCGGACTGGTTTGGTACCTGTTCGGGCGGGAGGTCGTGCGATTGGCCTGGTTTGAACTTGGCTTTCTGTTGTTTATGGTTCCGATCCCGTACGTCATCTATTTCGCCCTCACCTTTCCCATGCAACTTCTGGCTTCGAAAATCACCGCCGGAACACTCTCCGCGATCGGCATGGAGGTCTATCGACAGGGGAACATTTTACATCTGCCGGGCGGGACATCGCTTGAAGTAGCCGAGGCCTGTTCCGGGATGCGCTCGCTCGTCTCGCTGTTGGCGCTGGGTGCGCTCTATGCGTTCATGACCCAGAAGCGAGCCGTCGGACAAATCATTTTATTTCTGGCAACTATCCCAATCGCAGTCATAGCCAACGTCTTCCGCGTTTTTGTGACCGCCCTTCTGGTAACCACGGTGTCAGCCGGGATCACCGCCGAGCCCTGGCATTCACTGATGGGAATGTCCGTGTTTGTCGTGTCGTTTGTGCTCCTGTTTATTCTCGGAGCCATCCTTAAAGCGGTGTACAAATGAAGCGCGCGATACTGACAGCGACCCTGGTTGTGCTTGTCGCCGGACTGGCGGGTAATTTCTTCCGGTTTAGTACGGTCACACCATCCCGCACAGCCGCTTTCGGCGAAATCCCTCTCGCCGCCGGGGAGTATCAGGGCGAGGAGCACTTCTTCGACAGCGCCAGTTATGACGTGCTCAAGGCCGACACCTCCACGCTTCGTTTGTATCACGGAAGCGGCGGAAAAGGGGCCTGGCTCTTTATCGCCTATTTTGCTTCGCAGAAATACGGCAGTCAGATTCACTCGCCCAAGCATTGTCTCCCCGGCTCCGGCTGGCGGATCGAAAATCTTCAGCCGTACGATCTCAAGCTCCCGTCCGGCGTGACGCGCGAAGTCAATCGTTTGGTCATCGTCGACGGCGTCTCCCGCCAGTTGATGTTCTACTGGTTTGAGACTCGCGGCGGCGCCATTCGCCAGGAATTCCAGCTCAAGTGGGATCTGGTGACCAATTCCATGCTGTTGCGTCCCACCGATGCCGCTATCATTCGGCTGACCGTTCCG